>JBEAVZ010000348.1:0-6587 GCA_041160645.1 Acidobacteriota bacterium | reverse complement strand
ATATTGCAGCACTTGCCGTTATTTTATCTCTGCTCGATGCGAATTGGCAGCGACCGGGGCGGAGCAGGGAAGAGCCGGTGTTCAACTCGATGGCGATCGGCGGATGACGGGCGCGGCCGATCGCCACACTCTTGTTGACACCCTGCATCCACCAACCTACAATCCGAACGTTCAAGCTAATGCAGCTGAATCAAACAGATCCATTTTTGCTGACTGGAGAGTGAAGAGAGTGAGTAGTCAAGTACCGGTTCCGGCCCCGCCGGCACGCACAGCGGCGGCCTGCCTCGCGGCGTTTATCGTCCCTGGCCTTGGACACGTCATCCTTGGTCGTTGGTGGCGCGGTCTCCTCCTCGGAGCCTCGATCATGCTCCTCTTCGGTCTGGGTTTTCTGATGGAGGGGCACCTCTTCAAGCCTGAGAAAGAGTGGCTGACCTGGTTCTTCAGCATCCTCGATGCCGGGATCGGTCTGCCCTACGCGGTCTGTCTCCTCGCCGACTGGGGGTTCCAGATCACCCCGGAGCAGGCGGCCAAGGTCACTTTTGAGTACGGCAACAACTTCCTCTGCGTGGCGGGCGCGCTCAATATGCTGGCGGCGATGGATGCCTTCGATATCGGAATCGGGAGGAAAGCATGACCCACTTTCTGGCCATGGTCACATTCGGACTACTCGTGTCGGTTGCCTTTGCGATCCTCTCATCAGACCATGACACGCCGAACGAACGCTTTCGTTATGGGTTGAAGGTCTTTGGCTACTTCGTGGGCCTCGGATTTCTGGTCGCCTGGGTGCTCTATCCTTTGCCCCTCTGATATCCATACCCGCGCCCGGGAGCGTTCCGCCCGACAAGGCTGGGAACAGCAAGGCTGGTGAGTTGTGGAATGGTTGGAATCGCTTGACTGGAAGATGGCCGGCCTCATCGCCGCACTGCTGTTGCTGCTCCCCACCTGGCTGCTGTGGCGCTTCTTTCGCCGCTACTTCCAGATCTACCTGCTCATCTTCGCCTTCCTTGCCGCAGTCACCGGATACGTCTACTACCGGACGATCGGTTCAAACTACCAGAATCCGGCCATTGGCCGCCATGCCTATCTGATCGAAAACGGGAAATACCTGGGCGTCGTCGAAGGGGAAGCCGACGACCGCACCCGCGGCAAAGTCTGGGTGGTGCGCCCGCCCGGACGCTACCCGCTTATCTACTCCAAGTATCGGGTTCGCCTCGCGGTGAAGAGAACTGACCAGTAGCTGCCGCGACTTTCACCGATCCCCACCCTTTCCTTTACTATTGCCCTCCGACCATTTACGATGTCAATTTATGCCGTTGCACGACACCGAAGCATTTGTGCTCCGCACCTTCACGCTGAAGGAGGCTGACAAGATCTGCCTCTTCTTCACACGTGAGGAAGGGAAGGTTCGTGCGGTGGCTCACGGGGCGCGGCGGATGCGCAGCCGCTACGGAGCGAGCCTTGAGCCCTTCACGGAGGTGGCGCTGGTCTATTTCCAGCAGGAGAACCGTGAACTGGCCTCGGTCTCCGCCTGCGAGATCCTCCGGTCGCCATTGCGGAGCGGGATCAGCAGCGAGAAGTTGGCGGTCTTCCATTACCTCGCCGAGTTGATCGTCGAGTTTCTGCCCGAACGTGAGGCCAATGAGAAGGTCTACCGGCTGATTGGCGCGACGATTCGCGCGCTGGGAACCGAGATGGATGCGCCGCTGACGGCGGCAGTCCGCTACTTTGAGATCTGGCTGCTGCGGCTGTCGGGATTCTGTCCCGACTGGCGGATCTGTGCCGGCTGCGAGAGCACACTGACCGGAGCTCCGGGAGTCTGGCTGACCGCGGAGGGCTTGGCGATGTGCGAGGCCTGCAGCGGGCGTCAGGGCGACTATCTGGCCGGGCCGGCGTGGGGACTGGTCCAGCAGGCGCTGGCCACCGCGCCAGGAGATTTTCTGAGGACTCCATTCGATCTGCGCGTCGTTCACCAGATCGGCAGTCTGTTGACCCGGTTGATCAACCGGGTCCTTGAACGAGAACTACGCTCTTATGAGTTTCTGGACCGGTTGCGACCGGTTGAACCTACGATTGCCGGCGGACGATAAGTCCGGCACCGGTGGAACCAATTCAAAGGGAGACAGATAGAAAAATGAGCACGAAATATGTCTATCTTTTTGCCGAAGGCCAGGTCGAGGGTAACGGCACAATGAAAGACCTGCTCGGTGGGAAGGGCGCTGGACTGGCGGAGATGATCAATGCCGGTCTGCCGGTGCCGCCGGGATTCACTGTAACGACCGAGGCCTGTACAGGCTACTACAAGACGGGCGAGAAGTTCCCCGAGGGGCTCTGGGAGCAGGTCGTGACGGCCTTGGCCCGCACTGAGGAGATCACCGGCAAGAAGCTGGGCGGCACAGAGAGCCCCCTCCTCGTCTCGGTCCGTTCCGGCGCGAAGTTCTCCATGCCGGGCATGATGGACACGATCCTCAACCTTGGTTTGAACGATGAGACCCGTGCCGCGCTCGCCCGGTTGACCGGCAATGAGCGTTTCTCGTGGGATGCCTACCGGCGCTTCATCCAGCTCTTTGGCAAGATCGTGCTGGGAATCGACGCCGAGAAGTTCGAGCACAAGTTCGACGAGTACAAGAAGAAGCTTGGGGTGACCGAGGATACGCACGTCGGGGCGGAGACGCTGGCGCAGCTGATCGATGATTACAAAGCGATCGTCAAGCGCGAGACTGGCAAAGACTTCCCGACCGATCCGCAGAAGCAGCTGCGACTGGCGATCGAGGCGGTCTTCAAATCCTGGAATGGTCGGCGCGCCCGCGACTACCGGCGGATCCACAAGATCTCCGACGATCTGGGCACGGCGGTCAACATCATGATGATGGCCTTCGGCAACCTCGGCGAGGACTCGGGCACCGGAGTCGCCTTCACCCGTGACGTGGCGACCGGTGAGCGGATCCTCTACGGAGAATATCTGCAGAATGCGCAGGGCGAGGACGTCGTGGCTGGTATCCGGACGCCGAAGAAGATCTCCCAGCTCCGCGACGATATGCCGACTGTCTATGAGCAGTTCACGCAGGTCGCGGCGCGGCTCGAGCGCCACTACAGCGACGTGCAGGATCTCGAGTTCACGATCGAGCGCGGCAAGCTCTACATGCTCCAGACCCGCAACGCCAAGCGGACCGGCAAGGCTGCCGTGCGGATCGCGGTGGAGATGGTCGAGGAGGGATTGATCGACAAGGCGACCGCCGTCTCGCGCGTTGAGCCAGCGCAGCTCGATCAGCTGCTCCACCCAATGGTCGATCCGAAGGCCACCGTCGATCTGCTCTCGACCGGTCTGCCGGCTTCGCCGGGCGCCGCTTACGGTCAGGTCGTCTTCGATCCGGATCTGGCGGAGGAGATGGGCAAAGCGGGAGAGAAGGTCATTCTCGTCCGCACCGAGACCTCACCTGAGGACTTTCACGGGATGGTCGCCGCGCAGGCGATTCTGACCTCGCGCGGCGGGATGACCTCGCACGCTGCGGTCGTTGCCCGCGGCATGGGCAAGTGCTGCGTCGCCGGCGCCGGTGAAGTGGTCGTCGACTACCCCAATCAGCATTTTACGGTTGGTGATCGCGTCATCAAGAAGGGTGAGTGGATCACTCTCGATGGTTCGACGGGCCGGATCATCTTCGGCCAGGTTCCGCTCATTCTGCCGGAGATCAGTGGCCACTTCAAGAGACTCATGGAGTGGGTCGACGAGATCCGCACTATCGGTGTCCGGGCCAACGCCGACACCCCGAAGGACGCGACGGTCGCGCGCGGTTTCGGCGCCGAGGGCATCGGCCTCTGCCGTACCGAGCACATGTTCTTTGAGGAGAGCCGCATCGACAGCGTTCGCCAGATGATCCTCTCCTCGTCCGAGTATAAGACGATCGAGAAGCAGCTCAATGCCGCGAAGGCCGACCTGGCCAAGGCCTCGAAGGATAAGAAGGCTGACGCGAAGAAGCTGGTCAAGGCGCTCGAGAAGAAGTTTGCCCGTCCGGCCAGCTTCTACAAGGGGGCGCTCGCCTCGCTCCTCGAGCTCCAGCGGGGTGACTTTGTCGGGATCTTCCGGGCGATGAACGGCTACCCGGTGACGATCCGCACCCTCGATCCGCCGCTCCACGAGTTCCTCCCGCACGGCGAGAAGGACATGAAGGAGCTGGCGAAGAAGATTGGCATGCCCTTCAAGGAGGTCAAGGCGCGGGTGGAGCAGCTCCACGAGTTCAACCCGATGCTTGGCCATCGTGGCTGCCGTCTCGGCATCGTCTTCCCGGAGATCACCGAGATGCAGGCCCGGGCGATCCTTGAGGCCGCCGTCCAGGTGAAGAGCGAGGGCGTGGTCGTCAAGCCGGAGATTATGATTCCGCTCGTCGGGAATGTGACCGAGCTGAAGGCGCAGGAAGAGGTTGTCCGGCGCGTCGCCAGCGAGGTCTTCGCCGAGAAGGGGGATTCGGTCGAGTACCTGGTTGGGACGATGATCGAGTTGCCGCGGGCCGCGGTCACCGCTGACCGGATCGCCGAGGTTGCCGAGTTCTTCAGCTTTGGCACCAACGATCTGACCCAGACGACTATGGGGCTGAGCCGTGACGACTCGGGTCGTTTCCTCCCCTACTATGTCGAGAACAAGATCCTCCCCGATGATCCGTTCCAGACGCTCGATCAGGACGGAGTTGGCGAGCTGGTCAAGATGGGCATCAACAAGGGTCGCTCGACCCGCCCGTCGATCAAGATCGGTATCTGCGGTGAACACGGCGGAGATCCGGCCTCGGTCATCTTCTGCCACAATGCCGGAATGAACTATGTCAGCTGCTCGCCCTACCGGGTGCCGATCGCGCTCCTCGCGGCGGCTCACGCGGCGTTGGCCGACAAATCGGGCAAGGCGCCGGGAACCACGGCCTAATCGACCTGCCTGGGTCACTCTCACAAAGGCGAAGAGACTGGTCTCTTCGCCTTTGTCTATTAATGCGACACACCAGGTCAAAATGTCGCACCCCGATCCCGCCCGTGTCTCCGCTTCTTTCCCGCCGGCTGGCCATTTCTGGCCAGGCTCCGGTTCGTCGATTTCCAAAAAAGTGAACAGAATTCCGAATTTATATCTTAATTGGACGGAAAGGTTAGCGGGTGTGTCTGTTATCCCCTGTCAATACAGTGGGTTACGGATTGCCGGGCAGGTGGCATAGTGTTTGCGTTATGTTTGCGTTATTAGATGTGAAATGTGTAGACAGAAAATAAAAGATGGTTGCGTTGAATTTTAACGCTTTGAAACATAGACCTGATCAGCAATAAAATATTCAGACAACGGAACCAGACAGCAAACAGATAACCATATCACCTGGCAAATGATCCAGGACGCAGAAGACCCTTTCTCAGCGAATATGGAAGCCACAAGATGGAGGGAAGTTAGACAATGTTTAGAAGATCGATAGTATTACTGACCGTCGCCCTGCTCGTCGCCTTCAATGTTGCGACGTATGGCCAGGCGACCTCCGGTTCGATCGTCGGCGCGGTGACCGATGCGAACCAGGCCGTGGTCGCCAATGCGACTGTCACGGTGAAAAATGTTGGGACCAATGAATCCCGAACGGCCACGACCGATGCCGATGGCCGGTACCGTTTCCTTAACCTCGCGATTGGCAATTATGAGGTCGCCGTCGAGGCCCAGGGATTCTCGAAGTATCTGCGCACAGGGATTGAGCTGCTGCTCAACCAGCAGGCGGTGGTCAACGCCGAACTGAAGCCGGCCGGCGTTCAGGAAGTCGTGACGATTGCCGAGAACGCCTCGCTGCTCAACACGAGCAATGCCGAGGTGAGCACGCGGTTTGACAGCAAGCGCATCTCCGAGCTGCCGCTCGCGCCAAACCGGAACGTTCTCAACATCGCCCTTTCAGCCGCCGGAGTCAGCCAGCTCGGCAGCGGTCAGACCGGTTTCGCCAATGGCGTCAACTTCTCGGTCAATGGAATGCGGCTCCGTTCGAACAACTTCATGCTTGACGGGCAGGATGCCAACGATCCGAGCGTCTCCGGATCGCAGCAGCCGCTCAACAATCCTGACGTGGTCCAGGAGTTCCGCCTCGTCACCAACCAGTTCGCGGCTGAGTTTGGTCGCGCCGCCGGCGCGGTGGTCAATATCGTCACCAAGTCGGGCAGCAATGAGTTCCATGGCTCGGCCTTCTGGTTCAACAACAACGAGGTCTTCAACTCCCGCAGCAACCTCGACAAGGCCGCCCGCTTTGCCGATGCGCCGCGACGGAACGAGAACCAGTTTGGGGGAACGCTCGGCGGACCAGTGATCAAGGATCGGACCTTCTTCTTTGGTTCGTACCAGCGCTGGACCGACCGCCAGCTCGGCGCCGGATTCACGATCAACGGTGTCCCGACCGAGGCCGGACGTTCGATCCTCCAGCAGCAGGCTGGCAGCCGTCCGCAGGTCGCCGCCCTGCTCAAGTTCCTGCCGGCCGCGACGGCCGCCAACAACCGGACGGCGAGCTTCACCGTCAATGGCAACGCATTCCAGGTGCCGCTTGGTTCACTGACCGGCGCCAACTCGATCAAGTTCGACAACGATCAGTGGTCGACCC
>JBEAVZ010000297.1:0-2674 GCA_041160645.1 Acidobacteriota bacterium | reverse complement strand
CTCCGGGACGGTTGACGGTGAGGCCGCGCGGGAGATTGCCGATATGTTTGCGGAGGTGATCATTGCCCCGGAGTTTAGCGATGAGGCCCGGGAGGTGCTGGGAACCAAGAAGAACTTGCGGGTGCTGCGAATGCCGATCGAGGCGAAGGCGAGTGAGGTTCTTGAACTTCGGCGGATCAGCGGCGGAGTCCTGGTCCAGGAGAAGGACCGTGAACTGATCGACGAGGAGAAGTTTGAGATCGTCAGCGAGCGCAAACCGACGCCGGCTGAGCTGCGGGGTCTCCGTTTGGGATGGGCGATCTGCAAGCACGTCAAGTCGAACGCAATCGTCTATGCGGCAGAGCACCAACTGGTCGGAGTTGGCGCCGGCCAGATGTCACGTGTCGATTCGGTCAGGATCGGGGCCATGAAGGCCCAGCTGCCGCTGAAAGGGAGTGTTCTCGCCTCAGACGCCTTCTTCCCTTTCCGGGATGGACTTGATGAAGCCGCCCGCCACGGGATCACGGCTGTCATCCAGCCGGGCGGCTCGGTCAGAGATAAAGAGGTGATCGAGGCGGCCAATGAGCATGGGATCGCGATGGTCTTCACCGGAATGCGCCACTTTAAACATTGACGCCGGCGTTATTGGTGCGTGGATGGGCCTTGCGCGGCGTGGTACGCGAGGGGCCTGCAGACGAAAAGAGAGCGGGGCGATGGAGAGTAACTCCACCGCCCCGCTCTTTTGCTGGTCCTTGCCAGCTGATCTTTGCCAGGCCCGAAGTGCGGCCGGACTCAGAATTCAAGCTTCAATGCCCCCTGCAGACTCCGATTGTCCGCAATCGTTGAACGAATCTGACCGGCATTCGGATTGCCGATATTGGCATTCGGGAAGCCGAAGTAGGGAGTGTTGAAGAGGTTATAGGCCTCGAAACGGAACTGGAAGCGGACCGTCTCGGTGAGGTTGAACGATTTTGAGAGCGAACCGTCGACGTTGAAGTTGCCCGGCGCATAGAGCACGCCACGGGAAGAATTGCCGTAGGTGTTGGGTGGCGGAGCAACGAAAGCCGCGATATCGAACCATCGATCGGTGTTCGGATTGTCGAGCTTTCCACTGGCGATCCGGTTTGGCCAGCTTGGCGCGCCGTTGTTGACCCCATTCTGCAGAAAGACCGTAAAGGGGCGTCCGGTGGTCGCGGTGACGATGCCGGTAGTCTGCCAGCCGCCAAGAACCCACGCGCCAATCCCGCTCGTCAGGTACTTCCGCCCTCTGCCAAACGGTGATTCATAGACGGTGCTGAAGACCACCCGGTGCTTGGCATCGTAACCAGAAGGTCCGCGACCAGCTTTGATGTTGGTATAGGTCTGCGGATTGCCGACCGATCCACCACCACTGGCGGGCGAGCTTCCATAATCGAGCGACTTGCTGAAAGTGTAACTGAAGAGGAAGTTCGACCCATCCGCGAAACGCTTGTTGGCCTTGACCAACAGACCGTTGTAGCTCGATGAGTTGCGAAACTGCGCAATATTGATGTTTGGAATATTGCTGAGCGGCTGGACCATCCGCCGCGAAGCGATCGTCCCCGCTCCGGGAAGAACCTCATTGATGTTGTAGAAGACGGGGATATGGATCCCCCGACTGCCGGCATAGCCAACTTCGAGTACGATCGTATTGGTCAGCGCGCGCTCGATATTGAGTCCATATGACTGGGCATACGGGGTCAGGTTCGAGAATTCGTGGCCGATGATCGTTGGCGCCGGGGTCACCGCGTTGAGGGCAGCGGTCGTCGTCGGCTTGTTCGGAACCGGAGTCGGGAACGGCCGGCCAATATTGACCAGCGCCGGATTGCTGAAGTTGGCCGGCGTCACCTCGTTCTGGAAGGTCTGGGAGACCGAGAGCGGGATGTTCTGGCCAAGCAGGTTGCCGGCGGCGTACGGTTCCGGGAAGTAGCTGATCGCGTAGCCACCGCGGAGCACGGTCTTGGCGTTGCCGAAGATATCGTAGGCAAAGCCGAGACGCGGACCAAAGTTCTTATAACGCGTCTCTTTGCCAGCCGAGCGGGAGTAGCCCTCCTGACCAGCATAGATCAACCGCAACGCCTGCGGGTCAAAGTTGACGATGAGATCACGGTTCTCCACGTCGGGAGTATAGATCTCATAGCGCACCCCGGCGTTGACCGTGAGCCGGCTGGTCACCTTGATGTCATCCTGGACAAAGCCGGCAAACTCCTTATTGGTCAGATAGTAGTTCTCATTGAGAAAACCGCGGGAGCCACTGATCACGTGACCAAGCAGAAGGGTGGCCAGCCCGGTGCCCGTGCCGTTGACGGCCGCGCCGGGTGAGAACGGGAGGCGGGTGTACTCGTTGCCAATATTGAGTGCGCCGCGCGTGTTCGACTGGGTAAATGGCGATGGCTTGCGGATCACCATATGGTAACCGAACTTGAGAGTCTGGTTGCCGGTGGTGTAGAAGAGGTTGCTCGTAAACTGATAGTGCGTCTGCTTTGGATTGACGGGCAGAAATGCCGGTCCACCGCTCAGTCCGGTCAGCTCATTGATGCTGATATTCGGAATGCCGGAAGTGAACTGCGAGATGTTGATCCCGAGAATACCGAGTGAGTTGGCGGCATTCCGCCCGAAGTCGGACTGGACAGTCCGCGGATTGGTCCGGGCAAAACCCGCGCGCAGCTCCAACAGC
>JBEAVZ010000296.1:0-12859 GCA_041160645.1 Acidobacteriota bacterium | reverse complement strand
AACTTGGGGGATGGGAACAGCTGCGGGCCATTCTCGATCCGGAGATGTTCAATCTCTGGAAGCCGATCATTCCGGAGGGAATGGTCGGGACCTGGGCGCCTGTTCGCGAGCCGGCGCGGATCGCCTGGTACTTCAACGGAGACTACCCCTGGGTTGGCATGCTCTTCTGCGCGCCGATCGTGGGCCTCTGGTACTGGTGCACCGATCAGTACATCGTGCAACGTGCGCTTGGAGCTCCTAACGAGCGCGAGGCCCGGCGGGGAACCATCTTTGCGGCATTCCTCAAACTGCTGCCGGTCTTCATCTTCATTATTCCGGGGCTGATCTGCCTTGCCCTGGCCAAGAGCGGGAAGGTAGCGGCGCTGACCTCACTGGTCGACGCCAATGGCAATGTGATCCCCGCGCAGGCGCAGGCCACCTTTCCCCTCATGGTTCAGCACGTTCTCCCATCCGGAATTCGCGGTATTGTCGTGGCGGGTCTCCTTGCCGCACTTATGAGTTCACTCGCCGGGGCATTCAACGCCAGCTCGACTCTCTTCACCATGGACCTGTACCAGAAGTTCAGACCGCGCGCCACCCAGGCCCAGCTGGTCTGGATCGGACGCGTCGCCACGGTGATCATGGTCCTGATCGGCCTGGCCTGGATCCCCGTCATTCGCGGATCGCGCGGGCTCTATGACTATCTCCAGGGAGTCCAGGGCTACCTCGCACCTCCAATCTTTGTCGTCTTCTTCCTTGGCGTTTTTATGAAGCGACTCAACGCGAAAGGCTGTCTGGCGGCGCTGCTCGTCGGTTTTGCGCTCGGCGCTTTCCGGCTCGTAGTCGACACACCAGTCAGTCTCCACCTCTCCGGCTATGAAGATGGATACGCGCCGGGATCATTTCTCTGGATCATCAACAACATCTACTTTCAGTACTACAGCCTGCTGATCTTCCTGGTCAGCGTCATCGTCATGATCGTCGTCAGCTATCTGACTGAACCTCCTGCCGAGTCGTCGATCCGCGGACTGACCTATGGCACTGAATCAGATGCTGACCGGGCCGCCACCCGCAGCAGCTGGAACCGGATCGACGTCGTCTCATCGATCATCGTCATGGTTCTGATTCTGCTGGCGTATCTCTATTTCACCGGCTAGGTCGCTCCGCCCCGCGCAATCCACAGCGCACGGGGCGCACCACACCGACAGAGAGGAAGGTCGACACGCACCACTCGACCTTCCTCTCTGCCCTGAACCTGGCGACAACCAAGCGCACGCCAATCCCGCCCCCAATCTATTGGCCAGCAGGCGCCCCCGCTAATGTAAAAGTTTCGTAATACCCCGCCATCAGCCCATTTATCAGATTTCCGCCCATTGTCGGATTCAGGTGGCTCGCATACGATCAATATGTTCACGTGTGTCCATCGGCATCGACATAATACCGTCGCCATTACTCCTGGAGTTCAAAGATGAAATACGATTCAAACGTAATTAAATCAACCGAGCCACCGCCGCGCTGGCAGGATCTGGTCAAGCCATATCAAAAGTCGGACAATCTGCGCAGCATCTGGCAGCTGCTCAATACGATCATCCCGCTCTTCGTGATGTACTATGCAATGTACCGCAGCCTCTCCTACAGCTATTGGCTGACGTTGCTGCTGGCGTTGCCGACCGCCGGCCTGCACATCAGAACCTTCATCTTTCAACACGATTGCGGACACGGCTCTTTCTTCTCCTCATCGAAGGCAAATGACATCGTCGGAACGATCTGCGGCTTCATTTCGATCATTCCCTACTACCAGTGGCGACACGAGCACGCAATCCACCACGCCACATCGGGCGATCTTTCGCGCCGTGGGGTCGGAGACGTCAATACCCTGACGGTCAAAGAGTATCTCGCTCTTTCGAAATGGAAGCGATTTCTCTATGCCGCCTATCGCAACCCGATCATTATGTTCCTGATTGGGCCTATTTTTGTCTTTGGTCTCGCGTCCCGCTTTGTCGGGAAGAATTCCGGCAAACGTGAAGCCCGAAACGTCTACCTGACCAACGCCGGCATTCTTGCCCAGATAGTCGGCTGGTCGATGGTGATCGGCCTCAAGAGCGTTGTGCTGCTCTATCTGCCGACATTTGTCATCAGCGGTGGTGTCGGAATCTGGCTCTTCTACGTCCAGCACCAGTTTGATCACAGCTACTGGCGGCAGACCAGTGAATGGGACTACGCGACCTCCGCGCTGCAGGGCAGCTCATACTACCGTCTTCCGCGCCTTCTGCAGTGGTTCACCGGCAACATCGGCTTTCACCATATTCACCACCTGAGCCCGAAGATTCCCAACTATCGGCTCCAGAAGTGCCACGAGGCGACGCCACTCTTTCAGAATGTGACCACCTTTGGAATCCTCGAAAGCTTCAAGTGTGCGCCGTTGCGGTTGTGGGATGAAGAGCACCGCCGGATGGTCGGCTTCGACTATGTGAGATCGATTCAATAACGCGGATCGACAAGCTGTTTGAAAAGGCGAGGGGCGCTTCTATGTGTGAAGCGCCCCTCGCCTTTTGGTGCGGACAATGGAGAGTCAGAAAGAATCAACTGCCTGGACGGGGTCTGAACACAGTATGTCTGATCACCGACGCGGCAACTTGCCTGACTGAAGGTGATGATGACGTGGAGCTGGCGCACGAGAAGATTACCGGAGGTGGCCGGAATCGAAGCTCGGTTGAGCGATGACGTCGCTGGATGATTGACGAAGACTGATCCGGGTGGGGCTGATCGGGGGGATCAGGAGAGGATCAGGAGAAGCAGAGAGGGGGCGTTGACGGGGCACGCATCTCCGGGGAGATGCCGCAACGCTCAGTCTCAATAATCGGCCTTTTGTGGCGATTTCCGTCCCTGGAGTCGACCTGAAGTAACAGCCGAGAGTGCAAGCTGGAGCTTCTGCTCAACCGCCTTCAACTCACGACTGATCTTTGGCCGGCGATTCTGGATCTCCCGGGGGTCGGTGAGGCCATCGATTTTGGTGACAATTTCGTCAAGGGTCTCTTCACTCCGGCGCAGATCGATCAACTGTTTCTCGCGATCGCTGAGGCGGCTGTAGGCCTGCTGCAGCGCAATACGGCTATCGGCCGTATCGACCGACCGCTCGTGCTCGATCGCCACCAGGTCCATGTATTCGACCCGATCGGTGTCCCGCCACTGGCGACGAAGCAGATCGATATGGAGGTGGCGCAGGACTCCACCCGACCAGCTGACAATCGAGGCGCCATGCCGATTGCTATATTTACGAATCTTGTTGGGGAGGCGCAAGAAGAACTCAGAGAGAAGCTCATCCGCCTCGATCGCTGAGTGCCGGCACATCCACTTGCTGGTCCGGGCCAGGCTGGCCAGGAAGGATGAATGGTTGACGAGCGACTGATAGGCCTGCATGTTGCCGGTTGAGGCGGCGAGGGCGAGTCGCGTCAACTCGTGATGTGGTGAAGCTTCGCGAACCTCTTCGTTCGCGCTCTCAATCTCAATATCCTGGTAAAACTGTGTGTGCATAGTAAGAGTCTCCATGTGTGTCCGACCTCCTGTGACCAGCAGAACAAACTGTCTGATCAGCAAAGTGGCAAGTGACCAACTTCCCACACTGACGGCGAGATAGTGGTCTCGGCCTGTTTCGATTAACTCTGCGGCGTCGCTCCTCACCCCGTCTCCGGAGAGTCGCAACATCCGCCTTCTTTCCAGGACCGCCGCGCGATTCGGATAACCAAATCGGTTTGTCGAATATCGATTCGATGTGCGGTGCAATGAAGAGACCCGTGAGTAGAGACCCAATAGTGGCCTACGGCTCCGGGACTACCTTGCACTGCTATAGACGAAACGTCTTGATCGAATTTGTACCGTGCTGAAAATTTTTTTGCGATTTCAGCATCGACACGTAACGGGGCTCAATCGGGGGTTTGACGGGGGGGTAAATGGACCGGGGATTCTTTGTCCCACGGCACTCCAGGTGTCCTGATTCAATCTGCGGTGATCGGGGGATGATCTGCGCAGATACGAACGGTTTGGACAAACTGAAAGATGAGGCAGTAAAGGGGCGCCGTCATCTTTTCAGTTCTTCATCTCTTCAGTTCTTCAGTTCTTCATCTTTTCATCTCTGCATCTATGGGTCTACGCAACTCTTCTTCAGGGGAGCCAACGCACAGCACTGGCCATCACTGATGAATCGTCCCAACCACTGGAGCAGCCAACCAGTGACCAATCTTTCGACTGACTGTTCTTACGAGCAGACCCGTAAGCCAGTAACTAAATCATGATCCCGGTAAGTGAACTTATATCTTCTGGTCTGAATACTATAAAAACGTGGGACTGGTAAAAAAAGCAAGCAACTAATCAGCGTCAAACTCTCTCTCAGAGGGGGCAGTT
Source organism: Acidobacteriota bacterium (assembly GCA_041160645.1). Taxonomy (GTDB): domain Bacteria; phylum Acidobacteriota; class Blastocatellia; order RBC074; family RBC074; genus CAIOZW01. The sequence goes on along the minus strand of JBEAVZ010000296.1, from coordinate 8,479 downwards.
GCGTTTACCAGACAAACAGGCCGATCAGACTTCGGCACGGGGGTTATAAGTGACAGCGGACCCAATCAGTTCAATCGCGTCAATTAATCAGGACCATTCAATCGGTCTGGCCGGGCACGATCTGGTCGGGCAGACCAGGCGAAGCAAGAGAAGTCGGACCAGTTTAAGCCCAAATGTCGTCAACCTCATCTATGGGGGTTGATCTAAATCTATGCGGGCTGACTTATGATGGCCCAGCGAGATCGGACAAGGTCAGTTTAGCCAGTGATTAACGCCAATGATTCAAACCTGCGATTCATCAGCGCCAGTGACCATTGGATGACGGTCGAGCTTGAATCGCTTCTCAGTAAAGAACCTGGCCAACTAACGGTGTCCGTTTGGCTTCTTTAAAAGCCTGACATTGAACAGCCGGACGTTGAACAACCTGACGGCCTGAACACCCTGAATTCCTGAAGAACCCAGGGGGTTGAACTACCTGACGGGATCAGGAGAACAACTGAACACACGGGTACAAACGCTTGAGCGGGGAGCACGTCGTCATTATAAGTAGTCCGTCCCTGAAATCAAGTCTAAATTCCTCTCATGATTGAGAATGGTCGATTAATTCTTCCGACGTTGAGCGCCGGAACTGCGGGGACTGACCAGGCTTGGTGATTGATCGCGGGGGGGGGCGTGCCCCGGGAAGTGGGTCGTGCCGCCGCATAAAAACGTGGGCGCGCCGGCCTTTAAAAAAGATGCTGATGGCAAAAACTTCAAATCGCAGGGCGACCAAATTGAAAATTGACAAGATATGGATGAGGAAAGATAATGAATTTTCTTCCGCTGGCAGCGTAACTTTCCATTCATCGGACTTGGAGCGGCGGACTTAATTATATTAGCGTCCGAAGATAATCCTGACCTATCGAGCTGACAGTGGAGACGGGAGCCCCGTAAAGATGAGCGTCCGAGTCGGTACGGGCGAGGTACCAGTACCAGAAGAGGATCCGCAGTGTCGAGGCGCCTTTATGATCGGAGGAAACCAGTGTCGGAAGACAATATTTTGAATTTGGAAGAGGAGCCATCAGCGGCGGTCGAGCCGGGAGACGCGGCGTCGGAGGACCAATCGGCTGAATTGGCAGGCGTGAGCGAGAGCTGGGAAGAGGAGTTGTCGAGGGGGCTCGGGCGGATCATGAGCGAGAATCTCTCGCCGCTTCGCGCCAGCGTCGCCAGCCTCGAGTCCTCCCTGCGGGCGATCACCAACCAGCTTGATGAGATCTCGACCGGCACACCCGAGGGTGGGCAGCTGAACAACCAGGTCAGGGGGATCGCGGCCGCGATCAAACTGACCATCGATGAAAATTCCGCCCGGGACACGGCCAGGTTTGCGGAGCAGCTCGAAGCGGAACGGAGAGTCTGGACGGACGAGGCTGAGGGTCGGGTGGCGACGATTCGACGTGAAGTCGAAGCCGAACTGGAATCGCGGCTCAGCGGGGTGCGGGAGGAGGTTGCACAGGAATGGCAGTCTCGTCTGAAAGAGCTGGATGAGCAATTGGAAGCGAGCCGGGAAGCGCTGGCCCTCACCGTGCGGTCCCTCGAGCAGGCTGCTCCTGCCCTTCCGGCAGCGCCCGTTCCGGTTGAGAGCCTCCACATCGCCGAGAGCCTCCACCTCAAAGCGGCGGTTGTTGAGATCAATTCCCAGCGATCACAGGCCGACACCCTGACTGCGCTGATTCGAAACGCGTCACGTTTTGCGCCGCGCGTCGCCTTCTTTGTGGTGCGGGGCGGTTCGGCCAACGGATGGAAAGCCAGTGGATTCAATAACGGGCTTGATGATGATTCGGTGAAGACCATCTCGTTGCCGGTTGACAAGTCGAGCCTGGTTGGGCGAGCGCTCCTGTCATTTGAGACCGTCGTCGCGACGGGGCCGGGTGATGATGTCGCGCCGGTTCTTGGACATTTCGGAGTTCCGGCTCCTGAGAAGGCGCTGGCGATTCCGCTGGTGGTGAGGGGAAGAGCCGCCGCGGTCCTCTACGCCGATTCCGGCGCTGACCAAAGTGGAAACGACGCCCAGGTCTCCCTGAACCAGGCGGGACTCGAAGTGATCATGGATGTCGGTGCGATGGGCATCGAACTTCTGCCAACCCGCCGCAATGAGCCGGTGCCGACCGTGCCGCGCGGGACGACACCGCTTCCAAGGAAAGAGTCCGTTCCTGAGCCTGATCACGAGTCGGTCGCGCAGACTCCCGCGGAGTCGTCGGCCGTGCGTGTTCCACCGCCGCCAGCTGCCGCGGCGACTGATGCCCCAACCGCTGAGCGGGTTGCGGTCAGTGGTGAGACCCGCGAACTGCCGCGTCCAGCGACCGGGTTGGCGGACTTCTCTAGCCCGATCCCTCCAACTCCCGTCGAGGCAGTAGTTGAACCCACATCGATCGCGGCGGAAGAGGTGAGCGCAGTGAGACTCCCCTCCCCGACCGGCTTTGCTGGTGAGATCAACTGGCCCGAGCCAGCGGCGTCATCCGCGGGGGATCACCCTGTCAGTCAAACTGAGGCTGGCGTAGACGCCACGGACAGCGCGGAGTCCGAACCGGTGACCACGGCTCAGACTGGTGAGACGACCGTTGCGGGAACGGATTTTCCTTCTTCCGCCTTTGATTCACCCGTTATTCCGCCACCGCAGCCCAATTTCGAGGTGGCGCCGGAGCCCACCTCGCGGGTCACCAAACCCGTCCCCGACGGCAAACCGTTAATTAATAACGAACGTGAGACACCGCCGCCGCCCCCCATCTCGACGAGTTCGGCGACAGAGACGGAGCAGCGGGCTCACAACGACGCGCGCCGCTTTGCAAGACTGCTCGTCTCCGAGATCAAACTCTACAATGGATCAAAGGTGAACGATGGGCGTCGCAATCATGACCTTTACACGAGACTCGCGGAAGAGATAAATCGCAGTCGCAAGGTCTATGAGAAGCGGGTCTCACCCGCGGTGGCGGCAAGGTTCGACTACTTCTACGACGAGCTGGTCCAGACTCTCGCTGAGGGTGATAAAGAGAAACTTGGGGGAGACTGTCCCGGCCCAATTCTCCGCTAGTGGAGACAGAGCGCCCCTACCGGGGCCGGCTTAAACAAATGGCGGATCGATTTACGGATCGATCCGCTACCTTTTTCCTGAACAGTCTCCAGCCTCTCCCGCCTTTTTACAGCTATGAAATATTTTGACCGATCCAATCTGCAGCGCTTCATTCCGGATCGTCCGCGATCTATCCGTTATCTGATGATCCTCATCGGTCTGGGGAGCAGCCTCATCTGGTTTGGCAATCCGCCCGGCGCCAGTTCGCGACCGCAGCGGAACTCCGTCCCGGAGTCGACGCTGATTCAGGCCGGGCTCGAGGATTACGCGCATTACCAACGGGCACAGGGTCTGCTGGATGCGGGTCGAAAGGACGAAGCGGAACGGCAGTTCCGGCAGTTTGCGCAAAAGTATCCGACCTCCCTGCTGAGCCGGTCAGCAAGCCTCCAGGCGGCGGGCAATGCGTTTGTGCGCGGCAGCTACCAGCAGACCATCGATGATCTGGCGACGCTGGTGGAGAAGAACGACGGAACGGCGCTCAAGCTGGCGATCGACACGCTGACCCGCCTCAATCGACGCAACGAGGCGCTCCGTCGCCTCAGACAACTCCACTTTGAGGCCCCGCAGTCGGCGGAGGCGGAACGAACCGACTCGCTGCTGCGGGAGATGGGGGTCAGCAGTATTGGCGGAGATTCCCAACTGTGGAGACGTCGCGCGGACAAGCTCTATCAGGCCGGGCTCTGGCTGCTCGCCGCCCGCGCCTACCGTGAGCTCGAAGAGCAGTTCTCCGATCAGGCCACGGATGAGGTGAGACTACTGACCGGGATCAGCCTCTACAAGGGTGATTCATTTCAGGAGGCCGCCGCCGCGCTGCAGCGCGTTCGCTCGAAGAACCAGACGGCCACCCACGATGCGCTATTCTATCAGGGGCTGGCACAGCTCTCCCTCGAGAACGAGGCCGCGGCAATCGAGTCACTCAACTCGCTGCGCCGCACCTCACCGGGAAGCGAGCAGACGGGAGAGCTGCTCTACCGCCTCGGCCAGTATCACATCAAACGCGACCGACCGGCGGCGGCCGAGCCCTGGTTCAACGAACTGGTCACCCGCCATCCTGACTCGGCTTCGGCCGATGAGGCCCACTTCTGGCTGAGCTGGCGGGCCCATACTAATCAGAATCACGGACTGGCGGCCCGCCTGCTCACCGAACACCTGGCACGTTACAGTGAGCGTACCGAATATCGGGGACGGGCAGGTTTCTGGGCAGCCGTCAATCACGAGCGGAGCGGCAACCGTGCCCGGGCCATGACGCTCTACCGTGGAATGCTCATGCGTTATGGGGCGAGCTGGTACGGCATCAATGCGGAGAGGCGGATTGCCAAACTGGCCGGACAGGGAATTGAAGGGCAGCCGATCAGCGGCGACCAATCGCTGCGGCGAGCGATTCTCGGACTGCAAACAATCAAGCGCCCAACGGAGACGCTTCGGGAGGCCGACCGGGAGCGTTTGGCAAAGGCTGAAAAGCTGATGCGCCTCGGGCTTCACCAATCGGCCTTGAACGAAATCGAGGCGGCCCGACTGGCGGCCCCGAACTCGCCAGTCCTGAATCTGCGCGTCGCCCAGATCCTGCGCGACAATGGTGATGCCGTCGGCGCCATCAACGCGCTCAAACGATCCTACCCTGATTATGGTCAGAGCCTTCCGGACGAGATGTCACGTGAGGAGTGGGAGATCTTCTATCCCCTCAAATGGTGGCCAGAGATCCGCCAGGAAGCGCGACGCTACCAGATCGACCCGTATCTCATTGCGGGAATCATCCGCCAGGAGACGGTCTTCAATCCCAATGCCCGGAGCCGCGCCAATGCCATCGGGCTGATGCAGCTTCTGCCCTCAACAGGCATTGCCGTTGCCAAGAAGAATAGCCTTGGCAACGGTCGCATCGCCGCCGGTGACCTCTACAACCCAGTTCTCAATATCAAACTTGGCACTGCCTATGTGAAGGAGATGCTCGACCGCTTTGAACGGTTCGAGTATGTTGCGGCCGCCTACAATGGAGGCCCGACCCGCGTCAGCCGGTGGTTGAGAGAGTTACCAGATTCAGAGATTGAGGATTGGGTGGAGAGGATTCCGATCAGCGAGACCCGCCTCTACGTTCAAGGCGTCTACCGCAACTCGATCCACTACCAGCGTCTCTATGACGATAATGGGAAATTCCGCGACTCGGTCCGCCGCTGAGCAGGCGGTGAGCTGGTTGGAACTGCAGGCTGCCGGCTGAGTGTCAAAGTCAGCCGCCCAGCTGGCACGGATCGATCGATCCGTGGCGAGGTGTCACCGTAAGGCACGCCATTCTGGCAGCGTCCCTATTCTGAACGCCGGGGAGCCTGATTGACCGCAGATCAAGCTCCCCGGCGTTTGATTATTTGCGGGCGGTCTCAATCTTCCCGCTCAAAAACTGGACAAAGTCATCATTTGGATTGAAACCGCGCATGCGGAAGGAGACCTGCCCTCCGCGGTTGAGAATGATTGTCGTGGGAATGGCGGTGACATTGAAATGATTGTCGATATTCTCGGCAAAGACGACGGGCAGATTGTGCTTGTTCTGCTTGAGATAGGGCTGGACATACTCCCGATCCTCATCAGTACTGACAGCAAGAAAGACGACATCCGGATCTGACTTGTACTTCTCGATCGTCTTTTGGAAGAGCGGGAGCTCAGTGCGGCATGGACCGCACCAGGTAGCCCAGAAGTTCATGACGACAACCTTCCCTCGAAGCGATGCCATATCGAGCGGCGTCCCATCAAGCTTCGTCAGCTTGAAGAGGAGGGGATCGGTAATGCCGGCATTGGCGGTCGTATTTTCGAGTTTGGCCAGTCGCTCGTCACGCTCACGCATCTGCTTATCCCAGGCCTCGAGAAGAAGATCGCCCAGCCCGGTCTCATTCTTCCGCTTGGCGGAGTAGAGGGCTCCCATTCGTCGCCGGATATCTTTGAGATCGACCTGTTCATCACCTGCGAGGGCGAGGACGAATGACTGGAGAGCAACCTTGAGCGCCTCATCTGGACGCTGCTGTTTTTCAAGGATTTCGGAGAGGGTCAGCGCCGCGCCGGCCAGCGGGAAGAGATCAAGGCTGCGGCGCAGGTCGGCGGACGACCTCTCAAATTGGTCAAGTTCGGCGAGGACGCGCCCACGGACGAGATAGATCGAGGCGAGCCCCTGGTTCTTCTGTTCCTGCCACTGGGCCTGGCTGAGACGACCGGGCTTGCGACTCTCGCTGACCAGCTTTTCGAAAGAGCTGACCAGCCTTTCGGCGTAAGCGAGGGCCTTCGGCAGATCACCCTGGTTCTTCCGGGCCCGGAGAGTGGCAACGAGTGTCGTCAGGAGATCAATATCGTCTGTGCCGGAAGGGGCGCCGTTCAGCTGCTTTTCAGCATAGGAGATCGTGCGGTCACGATCACGCGCCTTGACGGCCAGCTTGTAGATCTGGTCTTCGATCTCCGCGCGCCGCTCACTCTGCGGATACTTGGCGAGATAGGTCTCGAGATTGACGATGACCATCTCCTCGCTTCCGCCGGAACTCTGAATGAGTCGACGCAGTTCCGTTTCCGAATCCTTTTCGACCGGTGGCGATTGCGTTTCAGCTGGTTTGGCTGAAGAAGAGGGTGACGGCTCACTCTGGGCCCAAACACCACTGAACCCACAGGTCACCGTGATCAGAACGGACAGCAAGGTGTATCTATTGATCATTATTCCCTCTCCAGCCGATCACTCCCATCAGGCGGCCAACAGGATTCTCGGCTCCTTTTTCAGCTCTGTAACTGAAGAACATGTTATTGTTGCAGATGGTGCAGAGACGGCAATCCTGGATCGAATCAGCAGCGAGGCCAGCGTCGTGCAGCTGAAGTCGATTGGCGAGCGACAGGTCGAGATGGACACGACCATCAGGTTGCGGGTTCGAGACCAACTGCTCGGTGTGCGACCAGACCTCGCGAAAGCGCGCGAGGACTTCCGGACCAACTTCGAAGCAGCAGGGTCCGATCGCCGGACCGATCGCGACCAGCAGATCTTCCGGACGGCACGCGAGTCTCTCCCGCATGGCCCGCACCGTTCGACTGACAATACCGGCGAGGGTGCCACGCCAACCCGCGTGAACGACGGCAGTCGCGCCCGTCCGGCGGTCAGCGATCAGTATCGGCAGACAATCGGCAGTCTGGACGGCCAGGAGGGTCTCGCCGGGAGCGGCGACAAGGGCGTCACCAACCGGCGGAGTCGCCGCGACAACCGCTATGTCCTGCTCATTGACGACCCAGTGGATGTCGGCCGAATGGATCTGCTGCAGCGTCAGGAGCGGGCGGTCATTCAATTCGAGCGCCACTTTGAGACGACGGCGATTCTCGATAATATTCGAGTGGTCATCCTGGCTAAAGTTGCCAAGATTGAGAGTGGCGGCGGGCAGCGGACTCACGCCGCCACGGCGGGTTGTAAAGGCATTGACGAATCCACGCGCCTCGAGAATCGGCGAGACGAGCAGTTCCAGTCCGGCTACCTGTCGAAAGATAAACTGGTCCATATGAAAAATCCGGCTTTTCTGACGAACGCCCTCTTCGATCTCTCTGGCCGGATTGGTCCCCGTTGGTTGGAGCACATCATCACGTGAGGTCGGCATGATTATCGGCATCGGAACAGACATCGTCGAAAACCACCGCATCGAGAGATCGCTGACCGAGCTGGGCGATCGATTTCGTGAGCGAATCTTTACCCCTGATGAAATTGCCTACTGCGAAGCATATGCTCGCCCGGCGGAGAGATATGCGGCACGCTTCGCGGCCAAGGAGGCAGCTCGGAAAGCCTTTGGCGCCGCGGTCTCGATCAACGGTCTGGGCTGGCGAGACGTTGAGATCATATCATCAAATGACGGCGCCCCGCAGCTCCGCTTTCACGAGACCGCGGCGGCGATGAGTGCGCGACTGAAAATATCCCGTGCCCACGTCTCAATTTCCCACGAGTTTGGCCACTCAGTCGCTTTTGTCGTCCTTGAAACTGAGGGAGGCTCATGAAGCCTGGCGCAGATCAGGACAGTTTGCGCCGCCTGAGCAGCGGACTGGAGGTCGTCTCGGTGCTCACTTCGGTGCTGGTGATCACCTGGGGGCTCGCGGCTCTGGCGCCCCGGCTGCGCTGGCTGATGGCCGTTCCCCTGCTGTTGTCAGCGGGCTTGATGATCCACTCTCACTGGTGGCGCGGTGAGTCGGTGGAACAACTTGGGCTGACCGGTCGACATTTTCGGGCCGCCTGCCGGAGACTTGCGCTCCCGATGAGTCTCGGGGTGCTCGCGCTGGTCTGGGTGGGGATGAAGAGTGATATGTTGCTGGCAACCGAACGGCTCTATCGGCCACTCCTGCCACTGATTGCCTCAGGTCTTGCCCAACAGTACCTGCTGC
>JBEAVZ010000340.1:0-4506 GCA_041160645.1 Acidobacteriota bacterium | reverse complement strand
GTCGACACCAGTGCGACCCGCCTGGGCCTGGCCATCACGCGGGGCCCTGAGCTGCTCGCGACCCTGCTCTCGAGCCGGGTCGCGCCTCACTCGCGGACTCTCTTCGACAATCTCCAGCTGCTCCTCGAGCAGGCGCTTCTCCAAGTGGGCGACATCGAGGTCTTCGCCGTCGTCACCGGCCCGGGCAGCTTCACCGGACTGCGCGTCGGGATGGCCGCCCTGCAGGGACTCGCCGCCGCCCACCGGCGGCCACTCTGTGGACTCGACCTCTTCGACCTTCAGTCGCGCGCGCTCCGTTGCGCCGCGACGGTTCTGCTCCTCGTCGATGCCGGTCGTGGCGAACTCTACACTGGCCTGCGCCGTATCACCTCCGCCGGAGAGGTCATTAAAGTTGGCCACGAACTCTATGGAAGTCCCGAAGCGGTCATCCCGGCCACCCTCGATCAACTCGATCCAGCGGACCGCCAGACCCTGCTCATAACCGGGGATGGCGTTGAACGGGCCCAGGCCACTCTCGACCAGCTCTCCCGCCACTGCGCCGTCTCCCTGACCCCGGTCGTCTTCGCCGCCCCCGGCTCACCGGGATGGCAGACTGTCAGTCCGGCCGGCGCCGTCGCCATTCAGTTGGCCGAGGCTGTCTGGCAACTGCTCCGGAACTCGCCGCCGGCCCTCCTTCCCGGCTGCCATCCCTTCTACATTCGCCCCTCCGACGCAGAGATCAACTGGCCGAACTGATGCTTCCATCTCACGCTACACCAATCCGCATCGAGCGACTCAATCTGCCCCCTTCCCGGGATCATCTGGCGCCTGACCCGGAGACGACAGCCCTCATCACGCGGATCGTCGCCCTCGAGATCGCCTCCGGACTCTCCACACGTGGCGAACAGAGCTACTACTCAATCGCCAACGAACCGGCCCACCTCATTCTGCTCGCCCGCTCCGGCCGGAGTGAGTCCGACCTCGTCGGCGTCTTTGCGGCCTGTATCGTTCTCGATGAGTTGCAGATCGACAACCTGGCCGTCCGCGCCGACCAGCGTGGGCAGGGCATTGGCTCTCTCCTCGTGGCGAATGGGCTGACCCGCGCCCGTCAGGCAGGATGCCAGATGGCCATCCTCGAGGTCCGTTCCGCCAACCGGGCGGCCCGGATGCTCTATCAAAAATCGGGTTTTGAGGAGGTCGGGAAGCGCCCCCGCTACTACCAGAATCCACCCGATGACGCCATCACCATGATCTGTCAACTCTGAGCCGCTCCGCCTCCTGCCGCGATCAGAGACCCACTCTTGTCACCCTCACCGCTTTGTATTAGCATTTCGTTATTCTATTGAACAGCCAGTCAGGGGATGCGACAGTTGATCACCTGACTGACACTTCACCAACTTGGAGAGACAAACTCTGAGACACCAACTCTGAGCCACTGACAATCGGGAGGATTTTCACCATGAACACTCCAGCTGAGTACGAAGTTACCAGGGCGAAGTTGATTGCCAACGATTCCGTCTACCGTAAACTTATCAAAGAACACCGCCATTATGAGGCCCGACTGCAAGAACTAAGCGCACTCCACTTTCCCACCCCAGAAGAGCAGGATGAAGAACAGGTTCTCAAACAGAAGAAGCTCAAAGTAAAGGACAGGATGGAGGCGCTCCTCCGCCGTGCGGCTGCCTGACACCAGCCACCGCTGAATCGGCAGCCTCTGTGCCCCCGGCAGTCTGGCGCAAAGCGAGCGGAGACCGCCGGGGCCGGACCGTGCTCCGGCCCCGGCGACCACCTCACCACCATCTTTCCTCACTCTACCAATCTCCCCACCGCCCTCTCCACTCTTCATTTAAAATCAAAATGGGTTATAGTTGTCTTTTCAATTATCCACCTGTCCAGCGTGCATGCGTCTGATAACGTTTGCGGTCTGATCTGTAGATTGAGCTGGCAGCAAAGGCAAGACAGGGAGCGAACAGTTGGTAAAAGATGCTTATCCATTTCTGATCACGCTGGGAGCAGGGGCACTGATCTGTCTGTTGCTGGCACTTGCCGGCCAGGCCTGGTGGTACTGGCCGGCCGGTATTCTGGGCTTGCAGGTTCTCTTTGTGGCCTGGTTCTTCCGCAATCCCGACCGGGAAGTTCCGGGGGGAGAGGAGACGGTCGTCTCGCCCGCTGATGGTCTGGTGGTGGTCGTTCGCAAGGTCAATCTGGCGGAGATCCCCGGCTATTCAACCTGGACTGCGCCGGCAGGAGAGCGCGCGACTGGGACCGGAGAGGGAACTCAGGTGAGTATCTTTCTCTCCGTCTTCGATGTGCACGTCAATCGCACGCCGATTGGCGGGAAGATCGTCCGGTCCGAGTATCGCCCCGGCAAGTTTCTGGTCGCTTCACTTGAGCGGGCGACGCAGGAGAATGAGCAGCAGATCGTCACCGTCAGCAACTCCCAGCTGACGGTCGTCTTTCGTCTGATCGCCGGATTGATTGCCCGCCGGATCGTGCTCTGGAAGCACGAGGGGGAGGAGATTGGACGCGGTGAGCGGATTGGACTGATCAAGTTTGGGTCGCGGGTCGACTTGATCCTGCCGCCCAATGTTGAGGTGGTTGTTCGGAAGGGGCAGCGCGTGAAGGGTGGCAGTTCGGTTATTGGAAAGGTTGTCAGATGAGCAAGGCCGTTGAGCAGGGAGCGCCGCCGGCGCGGGTTGGGATTCGCCGGGGGATCTACATCATCCCCAGTCTCTTCACGATCGGGAACATTCTCTGTGGCTTCTACGCCCTGATCAATGCGTTGAAGGGCTCCCAGGCGCAGTTGATGGGCGAGACGGAGCAGGCGGCGAGCCTCTTCAATCAGGCCGCCATCGCCCTCGCCGTCTCCTGGTTGCTCGACAACCTGGACGGACGAATTGCCCGCCTCACCAACACCACTTCGGAATTCGGGGTCGAACTCGACAGCATTGCCGATTTTCTCTCGTTTGGAATTGCTCCGGCAGTTCTCGCCTACACCTGGGGTTATGGCGCAACCCCCGGATTGGAGAAGATCTCCTGGGCGGTCTCCTTCTTCTTTCTTATTTGCGGGGCGCTCCGTCTGGCGCGTTTCAATGTCGTCGCCCGCACGACCAGTGAGGCTCCCGGACGGGCTGACAAGCGGTTCTTTGTCGGATTGCCGACGCCCGGAGCGGCGGGGTTAGTCGCGAGCGTCATCCATTTCTTTCCGATCCCTTTTCAGGCGCTCCAGCCCGGACAGCGGTACCTCTTCAGCAGTCTCCTGCTCGTAGTCATGTCGCTCATGGCCCTCCTCATGGTCAGTACTATCCGCTACTCAAAGTACATCGATGTTGGAGCGCGGGTGCGCCACCCCTTTGTGACCCTGCCCCTGATCTCCCTCTTCGTCGCCGGTATGTGGTTCTACTCCCGCTGGATGATGCTCATTCTGGCTGGAACCTATGTCATCCACGGCCCGCTGGTGCGTCTCTTTGGGCTTCTCCCCCGCCGCTCTCGTGAGGATCGTCCGAGTGCGGCCTGACGCCGCCACCCGCCGCTCACACCATCATAATTCATTCCAGCTGAATCAAGAGGCACGGCGGAGCACGAACAGTCTCCGCCGCGCTTGACCGAGGCGGAAGCCGTCCTGGGTCCGCCGGCCTCCGGACCGCGCGTCCCCGGCTTATATGGCGGCTAATGCCTGAAATGCGCTGGTCCGCGTTGGCCTGCCACTTGGCCTGCCGGTTGCACTGCCGGTTGCATTGCCGGTTGCACTGCCAGTTGCACTGCCGGTTGCACTGCCGGTTGCACTGCCGGTTGCACTGTTGGATTTGCTCTCCTTGGCGTATACTCTGAGATTTTAGTCATTAACATTTAACGGCAGACTTATCGCCAGGCCAATAAGGAGTGCAGACGTGTCGAAAGCCTTCGAGACCATCATCATTCTCGATTTCGGATCCCAGTACACCCAGTTGATTGCCCGCCGAATCCGGGAGGTTGGGGTCTATTGTGAAATTCATCCCTACAACGCTCAGCCGGAGACTTTACGCGCCATCCAACCGAAGGGGATCATCCTCTCCGGCGGACCGAGTTCAGTCTATGAAGAGGGAGCGCCGCATTGTTCCCGTGACGTTCTTGAGCTGGGGATGCCGGTCCTGGGGATCTGTTATGGTCTGCAGTTGCTCAGCTATTTCCTGGGGGGGCGGGTTGAGCCTTCCTCCCGTCGTGAATATGGAGCGGCGACCGTCAATCTGACCGGCCAGAGCCGCCTTCTGGCCGGCCTTGCCGATGGCTTTCCGGTCTGGATGAGCCACGGAGATCACGTCACGGTCGCCCCGCCGGGCTTTGAGGTGGTCGCCACCACCGATAACGCGCTCGGCGCCGTTGAGGCTCCGGATCGTGCCTGGTACGGTCTCCAGTTCCATCCGGAGGTCGCCCATACCCCCGACGGCCGGCAGATCCTCGAAAACTTTGTGCGGGGCATCTGTGGCTGCCACGGCGACTGGACGGCGGCCTCCTTCATCGAGGCGGCTGTCGAGCGGATCCGCGAGC
>JBEAVZ010000242.1:0-2822 GCA_041160645.1 Acidobacteriota bacterium | reverse complement strand
CTCTGGTGGCGGGGAGCCGCGCTGGGGCGATTTATGGCGCCGTTCTGGGTCTGGTTTATCGTCCCCAACCTGGTCCTGCTCGCGCCGTGGGCCTGGGACAACATGAAGATCTTTGTCTACTGGGCGTTGATCTCGAGTGTGGTGGTGGGATGGGGATTGCACTGGCTGCTCCGCCATCGACTGAGCATCGTCAGGGTCTGCGGAGCCGCCTTGCTGGGGATTCTGCTGTTGAGTGGACTGCTCGATGTCTGGCGGGGGCTCTCGCCAGTCGAGAAGGTCCGGCTGCTGACGACCAACGATCTGCTGGTCGCGGCGCAGATCCGGGAGATGACGCCGCCGCGTGCGCTTATCCTGCACACGCCAATCCACAACTCGCCGTTGATTCTGACCGGACGCCGGTCTTTCATGGGCTATGCCGGCCACCTCTGGAGCCACGGCATCGATTATGAGCAACGTGAAGCCGCGTTGCAGGAGATGATGCGGGGGGGACCGCTCGCCGCTGAACTGTTGCAGGCGCATGGAATTGATTACGTGCTGGTCGACGCGGATGATGAGATCTTTCGGGATCGCTATCCACTGGTCTTCGCCGCGGGAGGCCGTCGACTATACCGGACCAGGGGCGAGTAGCACACGGAGGGGGGGGGACGGAGCAGCGCCAAAGGAGCGCCCAGCCAGACCGCAGAATTATGCAGATTGAAGTAGCCATTCCACTCAATGTCCATCAGACCTTCACCTATCTGGTGCCGGAAGGCCTGCGTGAGCAGGTGCGCCGGGGCTGTCGGGTCGTCGTGCCCTTTGGAAGACAGATGCTGACGGGGTATGTGGTCGAATGCACGGAGACGGTCGGAGAGGAGAGTCAGGCCGAGCTGGCGGAGTTGAAGGAGATCGAGGAGCTGCTGGAGACCGATCCGGTGGTGACGGCGGAGATGCTTGGACTGACGAAGTGGATTGCCGACTACTACTACGCGCCGTGGGGAGAGGTGATCAAATCGAGCCTGCCGGCCGGGATCAACGTCGAAGCGGAGGCGATGGTGGCGGTGACGCCGGCCGGACGTGAGGCGTGGGAGAAGACCGGGGCGCGGATGGTCGAGCGATCATCGAAGTGGCGGCTGGTGCGGGATCTGCTGGACGAGACCGAAGTGCCGCTGAAGCAGCTGGCAAAGGATCTGGGAAAAGCCCGCGCCATGGCGGTCGTCAGAGAGCTCGAGCGATCGGGGTATGTGCGGCTGGGAAGGCGACGGGTCGAAGCGTCGGTGAAGGCCAAGCGGCAGCAGGCGGTCCGGCGCTGTCCCGAGCGGCCAGCAGTCGAGGATGGAGCTGCAAAGCAACGGCCACTGAGTCCGGCGCAGCAGCGGGTGCTCGACCTGCTCGGCGGCCTCAGCGAACCTCCCTCGCTGGCGGAGTTGCTGGCGCTCTCCGAGTCGGGGCCTTCGGTGGTTCGAACGCTCGAAAAGCGCGGTTATCTGGAGATCTTCACGCGCGAGGTGCGGCGTGATCCGCTGGCCCACCTCGCGGCGTCAGACCCGGCGGAGCCGGGGCGCGGAGCGGCCGGGCTCGACCTGACGCCGGAGCAGAGTGGCGTCCTGACCGAGATCACGGCGGCGATCGGCCAGAGCCAGTATGCGGCGTTTCTGCTCCATGGGGTGACCGGGAGCGGAAAGACTGAGGTCTACATCAGATCGATGCATGAGACGCTGCGCCGGGGCAGATCGGCCCTCATGCTGGTGCCCGAGATATCCCTGACGCCAATGTTTGCCCGGCGGCTCAAGGACCATTTTGGCGAGGCGGTGGCGATTCTCCACTCGTCGCTCTCCGAAGGAGAACGACTGGATGAGTGGAACCGGCTGCGCCAGGGAGAGGCACGGGTCTGTATCGGGGCGCGCTCCGCGGTCTTCGCGCCGCTGAGCAACCTTGGACTGATCGTCGTCGACGAAGAGCACGAGGGATCATACAAACAGGATGAGTCGCCCCGCTACCATGGCCGGGACACGGCGATCATGCGCGCGCATCTGGCGGGCGCAGTGGTGATCATCGGCAGCGCGACGCCGTCGATGGAGTCATATCACAATGCACAGACGGGCAAGTATGGCTACCTGCGGCTGCCGGAGCGGATCGGGGGACGTCCACTGGCACAGGTGGAGATGGTCGACATGCGCCAGGTCTTCGCCCGCCACGGAAAGCAGCAGATCTTCTCGGATGAGATGAAGGCGGCGATCGAGGAGACACGGTCACGGGGTGAGCAGACGATCGTCCTTCTCAACCGCCGCGGGTTCTCGTCGATCACCATCTGTCGCAGCTGCGGGCATACGGCACACTGCCCGAACTGCGATGTGACCCTGACCTACCACCGTGAAGAGGCTCGTCTGGTCTGCCACTACTGCAACCATCACGAGCGGGTTCCGCCGGTCTGTCCCGACTGCCACGGTCCATACATCTTTTATGTCGGCGAGGGAACCGAGCAGATCGAGGCGCTGCTGAAAGGGCTCTATCCGGAAATGCGCATCGCCCGGCTCGACCGCGACACAACCCGCCGGCGTGGAGCTTTCGAGAAGGTGCTCGGCGAATTTGGAATGGGCGAGATCGATCTCCTCGTCGGCACGCAGATGATCGCCAAGGGGCACGACTTTCACAATGTGACGCTGGTCTGTGTGATCTCGGTCGACGCGGCGCTGGGCATGCCCGACTTTCGCTCCGCCGAAAGGACCTTCCAGTTGTTGACCCAGGTGGCGGGAAGAGCCGGACGCGGCGATAAACCAGGGCGGGTCCTGATTCAAAGCTACCATCCCGAACACTATGCATTGCAGTATGCGGCCGCCCAGAAC
>JBEAVZ010000232.1:0-2645 GCA_041160645.1 Acidobacteriota bacterium | reverse complement strand
GGCGGTAGAGCTGACGAGTCTCGCCGTGAATGGGAACCAGGAACTTCGGACGCACGGCATCGAACATAATCCGTAGATCCTCCCGGCGACCGTGTCCCGAGACGTGAATCCGGGCAACACTCGAATCGACAACCCGCGCGCCCTTCTTGAAGATGTGGTTCATCATTCGGGAGATCGAGCGCTCGTTGCCGGGAATCTGGCGGGCCGAGATGACCACCGTATCGCCGGCCAGCACGTTGCCGTCCCGGTGAGAGTCGACAGACATCCGGGCCAGGGCCGACATCGGCTCACCCTGGCTGCCGGTAACCAGCAGACAGACCTGGTCAGGCGCCATCTTCTTCGCCTTGGCCGGAGCGACCAACTGGCCTTCCTCGATATCGAGGTAACCATACTTCTGGGCCACCTCGACATTTTTGATCATGCTGCGCCCAAGGAGCGCCACCGCCCGGTTCTGTTCGGCGGCCAGATCAAAGATGATCTGGAGTCGGTGGATGCTCGTCGCAAAACAGGAGACGACCAGCCGGCCCGAAGCTTCCTGGAAGACCTTCTCCAGCCCCGGAATGACTGCCCGCTCGGACTTGGTCCGCCCCTCCTGCTCGACATTGGTCGAGTCGGCGAGCAGGGCGAGGACGCCCTGGTCACCATAGTAGGTCAGCCGCTGCAGATCGATCGGATCTCCAAGAACAGGAGTCTCATCAACCTTGAAGTCACCGGTGTGGATGACCACGCCAACGGGCGTCTCGATGGCCAGCGCAACGCAATCGACGAGGGAATGGGAGACCCGGATGAACTCGACCTTGAACGGACCGAGGGCAAAAGGCTGGCGCGTCGAGATGGTATGGGTCTTCACTTTGCCGATCAGCCCAAACTCGGCAAACTTGCTCTCGACCATTCCGAGCGTAAACTCGGTGGCATAGACGGGGACGTTGGCAAGCTGAAGCAGAAAAGGGAGCGCCCCGACGTGATCCTCGTGGGCGTGGGTGAGCACAATCCCGACCAGCTCGTCCCGGTGCTCTTCGACGTAGCTCAGATCGGGGATGGCAATGTCGACCCCGAGCAGATCTTCGTCCGGGAACATGAGCCCACAGTCGACGATGATCATCTGATCATCGAAGCGAAAGACGGTCATGTTGGCCCCAAATTGGCCCAAACCGCCAAGTGGGATGATCTGTAACCGGCCATTGGTGAATTTTGTGGTCATAAGATAATCAGTAAGTCAAAAAAGTCGACACTTTTCAAGTCCCGGACTCCGCGTCCGGGTTGCCGAGGAGATTGGCCAGCTGAGCCAGTTCGGCGATAGAGAGGGTCTCGGCGCGGCGTCGGCCATCGAGTCCGGCCGACTCCAGAAGCATGGGGAGTCTTTCAACCGACGCGATCCCCAGTCGGCCAAATCCCGCCCGCAGATTATTGAGGATCGTCTTCCGTCGCTGGGCAAAGAGAACCTGGGCGAGAACGAGGAAGCGGCGCTCATTGATCACCGGAACGATCGGCGTCTGGCGCAGACGCAACCGGACGACGCTCGAGGTCACCTTTGGCGCCGGACGAAAGGCGCCCGGAGGAACATCGAAGAGGCTGGCGACCTCGGCGTGCAACTGCACAAGAACCGACAGGTAGCCATACTCTTTGCCGCCAGGCGGGGCGATGATCCGCTCGACCACCTCGCGCTGCAGCATGAGCGTCATCTCTGCGATGCAGTGACGATGCTCGATCAGACGCTGAATGAGCGGCGTCGAGATGTAGTAGGGCAGATTGGCGACGACCCTGATCCGACTTCCCTCCGCAAAGAGCCGGCAAAAATCGACCCGTAACGCATCGGCCTCGAGCAGCTCAAACCGATTGGTGTCGCCAAACTTCTGCCGTAGTTGCGGAACCAGATCGGGGTCGATCTCGATCGCCGTGACCCGTGCCCCGGTGGCCAGCAGAAGGCGGGTCAAAGCACCCTCCCCCGGTCCGATCTCCAGAATCGACTCGCCGGGCGCCGGGCGCACTGAATCGACGATCCGCTCCGGGTAATGGTTTCCGGTCAGGAAGTTCTGGCCAAGACGGCGTTTTGGTCGCATCAAGTCAACACTTTCTGAGCCCTACCCCTGACCGAAGAGTCCGTCGACATAGACTTGCGGATCGAAGACGACCAGGTCATCGGCCTTCTCGCCAATCCCGCAGTAACGAATGGGGAGGTTGAGCTCCTTGGCAATTGCAACCGCAATGCCTCCCCGCGCCGTCCCGTCGAGTTTGGTGAGCACCAGCCCGGTCACTTCGGCCACCTTGAGAAATTCGCGGGCCTGACTCAGCCCATTCTGTCCGGTCACGGCATCGATCACCAGCAGCGTCTCGTGGGGAGCGCCGCTCACCTCGCGACCGGCGATACGCTTCATCTTCTCGAGCTCCGACATCAGATTCGACTTGTTATGAAGCCGCCCGGCCGTGTCGACGATCAGGACGTCAGCGCGGCGGGCTTGCGCAGCTTTGAGCGCATCGAAGAGGACGGCCGCCGGGTCGGTTCCCTGACGCTGCTGGATCAACTCGACGCCGGCGCGGGTAGCCCAGATAGCCAGCTGGTCACTCGCCGCAGCACGGAAGGTGTCGGCGGCGCAGATCATGACCTCATTTCCATCAGCCTTGATCCGCTGGGCAAGCTTGCCAAT
>JBEAVZ010000338.1:0-5482 GCA_041160645.1 Acidobacteriota bacterium | reverse complement strand
TGGTCGACCCTCACGGCAACCCGTCTGGGAACACTTGCCTCCAGCCTCGCGCGTTATGCCGATGAGGTCTCCCGCCCGAACGAGCGAAGAAGTGAACAGTTTCGTGACCAGCGACTCGAGTCCGTTCGTCTCTCTCTCCTCTCCCGTGCCCCTGTCTACCCGGAGATGGAGGCGGCCCTGCTCGCTGCCTGGCTCAGGGATGCACGCGCGGCGCTGGGTCCTGGCGACCCATTTATCAAGGCCGCGATTGGCGATGCTGATCCCGAAGCTGTCGCCCGCGCCGCTATTGCCGGGACGAAGCTGCATCAGGTCGAATTTCGCCAGTCGCTCCTCGATGGCGGTCCGGCCGCGATCAGCAGCTCGACCGATCCATTGCTTCAACTGGCCCGCCGCCTCGAGCCAGTGCTTCGCGAGCTCCGCGAGGCTCACGAAGCGCGGGTGCTAAGTATCGAAGCGGCGGCCGGGGAGCGCATTGCCCAGGCCCGTTTCGCGGTCTATGGCAAGACTATCTATCCGGATGCCAATTTCAACCTGCGCATTACTTACGGAACCGTCGCCGGTTACGAAGAGGATACGACTCTGGTTCCATTCCGGACCACGTTTCACGGTCTTCTCGACCGGGCCCTTGGTTTTGCGGATAAGCCGCCCTACCAGCTTCCGGATCGATATCGGAAGTTGATCGCCACCAGTGGCGGTCCGGGAAGTTTTGATCTCTCGACCCCCTTCAATTTTGTCTACACCGCCGATACGATCGGCGGTAATTCAGGTAGCCCCGTCATCAACCGCCGCGGTGAACTGGTGGGGATCAACTTTGACAGCAACATCCAGAAGCTTCCCAACCGTTACCTCTACATTGACGAAGCGGAGGGCGCGCGCGCCGTCGGGGTTCACAGTCTGGCCATCACCACGGCGTTGGACAAGCTCTACGGTGCACAATCTTTAGTCCGTGAAATTCTTTCAGCGAAAGTGAGGTAGTGGGATGGTGAGGAGGGAAGAGGCATATCTGTTCGATCTCTTTCTGGCGCCGGGTTGGCAGGAACTCTTTAACCGCATGATTGACGAGGAGGTCAAGCTTCCCAAGGAGGGCTATTTTCTCGATCTGGAGTGCGGGAGTGGCGGGTTCGCGATCGATCTTGCCGGGCGGGGCGGCGAGAAGGTCAACCTTCTCGCCGTCGACTCAGACCCGGAGCTGATCGCTATCGCGACAGAGAAGGCCCGCATCCGCAAGTCGGCCAATGTCCGGTTTGCCACGGCCGAGACTGCCCGACTGGCACCGGAGTTGTTCGACCTGGTGATCGTCGACATGTCACACGCCCCCTGGCGTTCTCCGTCACTGACCATCCACCAGATTGCTCCGCTCATTCGACCCGGGGGACAGCTGGTCGCCAAATTCATCACCACCGGCAGCTTCGACGAGGTCTTCTCCGTCTACTGGGAAGCCCTCTACGACCTCGGCCTGACCGACTATTCCCCCCGACTCGAGACACTCATCGCCGAACGGCTGACCATCTCTGAGGCCGAGCACCTGGCGATCAACGCCGGATTCCGCCACGTCCACAGTGTCGTGCGGAAGGAGATCTTCGCTTTTACCACGGCGACGGACTTCTTTGACTCTCCGCTGATTCGGCTTCCATTTCTGGAGCAATGGCTGGGAATCCTGCCCAATGACGAGGTGCGTGACCGCGTCCGTACCCAGATCTCATCGATCATCGATCGCGAGCGAAATGGCGGCGATTTCGAGACGTCGATCAAGGCGACCCTCATCACCGGGCGCAAGTGAGCCGGACGATCGATCGTCCGGCCCAGCCCCAAACACGTCAGCCGATCAACTGAGACCCGCGATCAGCGGAACGACCTGACCCGCTACGGAGCAAAGAAGCCGGTCAGGTCGATACTCAGATTGACCAGGTGGCCAGACTCGACTTTGAATGATCCGAGACCGCCCAGCTTGACCGTGAAGGAGTTGGAAGTCAGGCGGTTGACCAGATAATGCAGATTGGCGGTGGAGGGGCGCAGCTGGTCGTCCGGATAGAAGACCAGGTTTCCGTTCATCTGCGATTGATTGTAGACCGTGGTATTGCCGGTCACGGCCTGTACGCTTGGCGGAAGTTCGATCCCGTTGCAGTTCCCCTTCGCCGGAACCAGTACCTCCTGATTGGCATTGATTGGCCGGCTGAGCGAGAAGCAGCCGGTCTCGTTCAACCGCGTCTCGACGAGGCGGAGGGGCCGGTTGAGGGGGTAGTAGAAGAGCCCCTTGTCAGGCTCCTGATCGGTGCCCGCTTCCGGACTGAAGTAGCCCATGATGTCAAAAGCAAAATGGGCTCCGGCGCTGGTATAGGTGTTGAAGAGTCCATTCTGATCGAGACCGACAATAATCTGGTTGCTGGCCGTCGAGAAGGGCGGAAGTTGGAGACTGACTGTCCCCGGGCGGGGCATCCGGGCCGGATAGAATGTGACAAATCCATTGAAGGCCGTCACATTGGTCATCGTCGTATTCCCGACGATAAACCGCGCCGTGGATGGAATCGCCACTCCGCCACACCTGATCGTCGCCCTTTCAATATGGGTCGCCCCGGTTCCAATCGGCTGGGAGAGGGTTCGACAGGCGCCGGGCGTCCCGGCCGTGTCAGATATTCTGAGCGGCGTGGCCAGCGGATAGAAATAGAGTCCTCCCAGACTTGGCGGACCGAAGTAACCCGTCACATCGACCTGAACGTGGATCTGGTTGCCGGAGTAGATATCGACCGAGCCATCATCGCCGAGTGGGGCAATGAAGGTCGTGGTCAGCGTCTGCAGCGGACCGTAGTTCAGGACTCCAATGTTCGAGGGGGCCCCCCCGCTCGAAACAATCTGGTAATTGCCAGGACTCTGGGTCAGATTGATCACCGTGATCTGGCCAACGATCACTCTGGCGCTGGTCGGGATATTGGCTCGTGAACAGGGGCCAACCAGTCTGACCTTCAGCGGGGTCACGACATTGAGGGGAGCCCGGGAAGAGCTGCAGGCTCCGGCTGGCGAGCGGGAGTCGAACCAGCGCACCGGCGCGTCGAGCGGATAGAAGAGGAGCCTGTTCTGGGTCGTATCAGGGCGCGGTGTGGTGATCGAGGGCTTTGGAGAGATCCGCAGCACAAACTGTTTCTGGACCGACTGATTAACGGAATCGGTCAACTGAATCGTGATCGCGCTCTCACCGGGGGTGAGCGGAGTTCCGCGCAGAGAGCCATTGCTGAGCAGCAGCATCCCTGCGGGCAGAGAACCAGAGACCACCTGCCAGCGGTAGGGGGGCGCTCCCCCGATGGCGGACAAGTCAAAACTGTATGGTGACTCGGCCTCGACGATCGGCAACTGGGCCGTGTCGATGGTCGGCAGCTGGATCAGGGTCACTTTCGGATAGAGAAATCTGACTCCGGCTTCATCATCGGCCCGCACGCCGCCGCACCGCCCGTCGAAGTGGGCATAAGCAAAGAGGGACGCATTGGTATCCCGCGAATGCCCGAGCCCGATGGCGTGGCCCAGCTCATGGGTCGCAATCTCGCGGACATTGCACGAATCGTTGAAGAAGCAGTTGGCGAAGGGATTGAAGGAGATGTTTCCCTCGATTGCCCGGTAGAAGACGATTCCCCCCACGGTCTTTCGCTGCGTGACGTCAAAGTTAGAGATACTGGCGGCGGCGATCACCCCCGCACACCCTCCGCGGACAGGCGGAGAGAAGGAAGAGTATCCGTCACAGTTGTTGAAAGAGATCGTATTGACGCCATCGATGTTCGAAAGACCGCAAGTCGCCGTCTCCTGGCCGAGGGTCAGTTTGAGCGACGTGTTGCTGACGCTTGACCAGACTTCCATGGCCGCCTTGATGTCTTCTGACAAACGGCTGTTGGGCATCTGGAGCGGGTTGATGCTGAAGGAGACCGGCTGTCCACTGTCCGGTTCGAACCATCTCTGAGGCTGATAGGGATTGAGTATCGTGAAATTGGGTTGCCGCGCGTCAGACTCGATCTGGGGAAATTCACCCGGGATACGATTCAGCGAGGCGTCACTGAAGTAGGCCTGTTCGTGGGCAGCTGACTGGGCGCCGAGCGTCTGCACCAGCGATGTCAACCGCTCGAGATAGTTGTTCAGATCGGATTGATCGGTCGATGGCCCGAAAGTCGACCGTCCACGGATGGTCACCCGCGTGTCTGCTGCTTCACGAGAGATCGTCTCCCGTCCGGTAAGCGGATTGGTCGTGATTCTGAACTTGCCAAGAAACCACTGGTAAACCCGCAGACTGCCATCCGGCCAGGTATCGAGATAGAGGAGAACCTCCTCCCCGGAGGTGAACTGTGGAATACCGAAGATGTCGGAGCCAAGGTTACCGGCGATTCCGCCGGGTTCCTTGATCACGATCTCGCCGTTTGAGTTGAGGATCGACCCGCCCTTCAGCACACGAGCGAGCCGGAGGGTCGTGTAGGTAAAGATTGCTCGACGCTGTTGATCGTATCCACTGAATGAATTGACTACTGTGCCTCTGACGATGGCCCGGGATCCAATCACCAGCTCCTCATCGCTTGGAATGATGACCGTGCTTGCCTGAACCACGGCTTGTAATATGAACGTGACGACGACCACTGTCAGGAATAGTGATCGAGCCAGCAGGGTGGGTCTCATCTGTGTGTCTCCGTAGATAGTACTGTCGTGTGTTGTGTGTCCTGTTCCTGTTATCCAGGGCCACCAGAGTTAGCCTGATGAGTAGGGTCTGGCGGGTCAGTCGACCACCGGATCAGAAACAATTGGTGTAAAAAAGTGCCAGTTGACGTGGGGAGGAGAGGGTGCTCGATGTCTAACATACGGTGCGTCTGATTAAGAGTGAGTCAGAAGTTCAATCGCGCAACGATAATATTGACACCAGGGGCGGGTGGCGCTCAAACAAAGAGTTTGTCCAGTGAGAAGGATCGGCGCGCACCACATTGCAGACACGGTTCACCG
The DNA here is from genome assembly GCA_041160645.1 of Acidobacteriota bacterium. Lineage (GTDB taxonomy): Bacteria > Acidobacteriota > Blastocatellia > RBC074 > RBC074 > CAIOZW01. The sequence goes on along the minus strand of JBEAVZ010000338.1, from coordinate 517 downwards.
CCGTGTCGATCTGAAGATTGCGCAGGCACCTGAAGCTCAAGGGCAACACGTAAGAATTGCACCATCAACCCACGCTGACCAAATGACGGTAAAATTTGTCACACCCTTTAATATTTGTCAAATAAGTCTGATGGATACATAATGATCCATCTCGCCCCAACACGGGGGAGCGACTCCCTGCGTTGGGTGCGGGGCGAAAGACCACCTGGCCTCATGCCAGCAAGTTACAATGCCGGCTGGATCTCACGCCAGAGGGGGGTCTGCTGATTGATCTCCATAAATTTGCCCCGAATGCGCCCCGATCTCCGGTTATTAATGCTGCGCAGCCACGATCTTCGATGAAGCTACTTTTCAATCTTGCTCTGATACTCAACATTCTGGCGCTTCCGCTCATCCTCGACAGTCTGCTCCGCGCATTCCTGGTGGTCGTGAGGGTCTGGCGGGGGAGAGGGGTGGCCTCATCGACCACGGTCCCTGCGGAGGGGGCGATCCTGCTGATTGCGGCCCGGGATGAGGA
>JBEAVZ010000226.1:0-5234 GCA_041160645.1 Acidobacteriota bacterium | reverse complement strand
GGCCATGAGTCTGGTCGAGCTGCTGGCCGGCCCACGTCCGATTGACGACTGGCGAATCGATTTTACCGAGACCTGGCAGCAGGATGCGCTGCGCATCGTCGACCATCTGGCGTGTCTCATTGAACAGGGAAGTGGATCGGATTTGAATGGTGACGAGATACTCCGAGTGGTCGAGGTGGTAAGTGATGAGGTCTGGCGCATCTATGGTGACCGCATGCCGGCAACCGGTCTGACTTCGCTCCTGAAGAGGCTCTTCACACAATTCGGCCTCGCCAGTCCGGTGCCGACACTCTGCGATGACCCGCTTCTTTTCCGCAACAGTGTCGAGCAGCGGCGAGTCGTCTCCCGTCAGGATATCCAGGAGGCTTTTCTCCGCGATCAGCTCCATCCGGGGGATCGCATCGCACTCTACCGGCACCTTCTGGAAGACCGCACCGCTTTTGAACAGTTCCGCCAGAGACGCCGTATCCTTGACCACCTCACACAGGGGCGCCACCAGGCCACGGCAACCCAATTGATTCGACAGGAGCAGCGACAAGCCCGCCACGAAGACCTGCTCGAAGCGTTGACCGAGCGCGAGCCGGAAGTTGTAAAGATTCCTCAAACGCCAACGCGAGATAAAGAGGTGTCGCAACCGGTTCCGCAGGATGTCGCAGAGCCGATCGATCTGGAGCTGTTTGAGGACCGGTATCACCAGATTCTCACCTCACTCCGGGCGTGGTTTCCAGGATTGCAGATCGAGCCAGGCGGTGATGTCGTCGAGCAGGGCCGGGTCATCGGCAGTTACTTCGCGCAGATGGAGTTGAACGGTATTCCGATCAGGCTGGTCGATCTGGCCAAGCCACGGTCACAGCAGGTCCGTGAGACTCTTGCTTCCAAAATGGATGTGCTGTCCCTCGATCTTGATCGGCGGGACCAGTCTCTTGAGTTGATCCGGCTGGCCTTTCAGTGCTAGCACAAGTTTTTGAGGGAGAGCCTTGATCACGATCTCGTCAACCTTTACCACCGCCTGTGCGCGGCTCAATCTGCAGCAGAACGGGCTGGTCTTCCGCTTTCTGACCCGCTTTCACGACGATCCTGGCCACCCGTCGCTGCGCCTCGAGCGGCTCTATGACTCACGCAGCACGAACCTCTGGTCGGCCCGTGTCAACGATGAGCTCCGGACCATCATCAAGAAGGATGGTGGGACCTGGATTGCGGTCTATGTCGGGCTTCACGATGATGCGTATCACTGGGCGGCGAGCCATGAAGTCGGGCGCCATCCGGTGACCAACCATTGGCAGGTGGTCGAGATGCCGGTTCTGCCGCCACCGGCGGCCATTCCACCGTCACCGGGCCCGATCCCGATTCTCGCCCCGCATTCAGATCAGTATCTGATGTCGCTGGGCGTTCCGGAGGCCTGGCTGCCGGTGCTGCGCCCGATCGCGGTGCGGGCCGAGTTTGATCGTCAGGTCGAGGAGAAGCTGCCCCTCGAGGTCGCGGTTCGCCTGCTCGACCTGGTCGATGGCCGCGCTGTCGAGCTGCCGCGCCCCATCGCCCCGAACGCCCCGATCCGTGAACTCCAGGCCTTGAGCCAGGATCTGGTCGTCGTCCAGAACGACCAGGAGCTCGAATTGATACTGAAGGAGCCGATGGCGAAATGGATCGCCTTTCTCCATCCCTCCCAGAAGAGGCTGGTGACTGCCGAGAGCCGCGGGCCGGTCAAGATCACCGGTTCGGCCGGGACCGGTAAGACAGTCGTCGCCATGCATCGCGCCCGCCAGCTTGCCCGCGAGGGGCAGCGCGTGCTGATCACCAGTTTCGTCCAGACCATCTGCCAGAACATTGAACGCAATCTTCGCCACCTCTGCACGGATGAGGAGATGGAAAAGATCTCCGTCATCCACGTCCACCGCCTGGCGAGCGACATTCTGCACCGCGCCAACCAGCACTGGACAGCAATCTCCGAGAATGAGCTGCTGGAGATAATCGGGTCGATCGATCCTGGATCGACCGTGCCTGACTGCCCGCTCGGTCCAGAACAGTTGCTGATCGAGTGGATGACGATCGTCGAGCACCAGGGGATCGAGACGTGGGCCGACTACCGCGCCGCTAACCGTGCCGGTCGTGGTCGCGCGCTGACCATTCGCGAGCGCCGTGCCGTCTGGACCGTTCTTGAACAGATTCGTGACCGCTTGCGAAACGAGCAATTCACCACCTGGGAGGGGCTCTGCCGCCTCGCCGCCGCCCAGCTCCCGCCGCTCCGTTCTCGTCCAGCAGAGTGGCGTTATGACGCCGTGATCGTCGATGAACTGCAGGACCTCAAGCCGCAGGAGCTCCACCTCATCGCTCGACTCGCTCCAGTCAAGAATCTGTTTCTGGCTGGGGATGCCGGGCAGAAGATCTATCCAGGCCGCGTGACTCTCCATACGATGGGCATCGACGTGCGGGGCCGCTCGACCATCCTGCGCCTCAACTATCGAACGACGGAACAGATCAGGCTCTATGCCGATCGACTGCTCGATGAGACGGCCGATGACCTCGATGGTGGAATCGAGAATCGTCGCTTGACCCGCAGTCTCCTCCGCGGGCGCGAGCCGATCGTCCGCGCGTTTGATGCCCGTAAGGATCAGCACGACTTTGTCGCGGCCGAGATTGCCCGCCTGCTGGCCAATGGGTTCACCCCGGATTCGATCGGGGTCTTTGCCCGGCAGTCCAGCAACCTCGAGATGCTCAAGACCCGCTTCACCCGGGCCGCTATTCCATTCTTCCACCTTAAGAAAGACGAGTTTCCGGTTGAGCCGGCCGTCAACCTCGGAACGATGCATCGCGCCAAAGGGCTCGAGTTCAAGGTCGTCTTCGTCGTCGACCTCAATGACGAGAATATGCCGAATCGCAGTGCCATCGAGGCGAAGGTCGATCAAGTCGTGCGCGAGGAGCAGCTCAATCTGGAACGGCAGCTGCTTTATGTCAGCGTGACGAGGGCGCGTGACCTCGTCTACCTTACCTGGGCGGGAGCGCCCAGCCGGTTTCTGGCATTATCGAGTTAACAAATAAACCCTCATCAACAATTGTCCAGGCTAAAAAGGAGATGAAATGAGAGAAGACTATACCGATATTACTCTGGTGGTTGACCGCAGTGGATCGATGGAGACCATGCGTGAGGATGCCGAGGGAGGTATCAACACCTTCATCAGCGAACAGGCAAAGCGGCCCGGCGAGTGCAAGATCACGCTGGTGCAGTTTGATAATGTCTACGAGATGGTCTTTCGTGGAGTAGATGCGGCAGCGTGTCCACGTTACAATCTGGTCCCCCGCGGCAGCACCGCCCTGCTCGATGCAGTCGGCCGGACGATCAATGACACCGGCGCCCGGCTCGCTGCGCTCCCGGAGGCTGAACGCCCCGGCCTGGTCATCTTTGTCATCACCACTGACGGGATGGAGAATGCGAGCGAATCATTCACGCGCCAACAGGTGCGAGACATGATCGCCCACCAGCAGAACGTCTACAAATGGCAGTTCACCTTTCTCGCGGCCAATGCCGAGGCGTTTGACGAGGCCATGCAGATGGGAATCGATTCCTCCAGCGTCGCCCTTTATGGTGAGGGGAAGGTCTTCGATTCGAGCCGGGCGCTCAACCGCAAGATCAGCCGCATGCGCCAGATGGCCATGAATAAACAGGAGATCGACAACTCTTTCACCGATGAGGAGCGAGAATTGATGGAGTAGTTCCGTCAACAGTGGCCATTGTGCCGGGCTGTAGGGGCAACCCTTGTGGTTGCCCCGATTGCAGTGGCGAAGAACTGCCCCTACGGAAACGTGAAACGACTCTTTTGCAGATATGCGAATGGCGGAACTGGGCCTGAATGTGACCCTGGCTCGAAAAATGCCCCCCGATTACGCGACGTGCCCCGCTTTACAATGCTCCCTTTCTAATCTTCTATTGACAATCCGCGCCCACTGGAGGATTCTAATGTTCGGTGCTTCCTGCCCCACACCTCGATCCGATGCCACCTGGAAGTGCTGTTATAAATCATTATCAACCGCCCGGACTAATCTCCGGCAAGCCGCCCCCCCCGTCACCGGCGATACACAATGACCAAATGAGCCATTTTACTTGGCTAACGCCACTTTGGCTGGCCACATTTGGCCAGCGAAAGCCTGAGCCTCGCCGGATTGAGACTACCAGATCCATAGTATTGATCAATTTACCGACCGTGACAGAACGATGAATATTTTTGAGTTCAGAGATCACCTCGTCGACGAGTATCAACAGTACATCAAGAGTTTCATGCGCCTCAGAGATCAGCGGATTGCCGGGCTGGTCGACTCGCGGCTGCGTGAGGGCGTCTTCTATCCGGAGCCGCTGCTTCAGCTGAATCCCTCATTCGCGCGTGGGCAATCGATCGAGAGTCTGACTGCCGCGGGGCAGCTTCACCCCGAGTGCGCGCGGATCTTTCGTCGTGAGAAGAGGGAGGAGCTGGATTCGGGAAGTCCGCTCAACCTGCACCGGCACCAGGAGGAGGCGATACAAGAGGCGGCGGCGGGGCGGAACTACGTCCTGACGACGGGCACCGGATCGGGCAAGAGTCTCTCCTACATCATTCCGATCGTCGATCACGTGCTGCGCGAAGGTTCAGGGAAGGGAATTCGCGCCATTGTCGTCTATCCGATGAATGCGCTCGCCAACAGTCAGGAAGGGGAGCTCGAAAAGTACCTGGTGTCAGGCTATCCAGCCGGGCAGCCTCCGGTCACCTATGCGAGGTATACCGGACAGGATGACCAGCCGAAGCGCGAAGAGATATTGCGCCGGCCACCGGATATTCTGCTGACCAACTATGTCATGCTCGAGCTGCTGCTGACGCGACCCTTTGAGCAGAAGATCATCGAGGCCGCGCAGGGGCTGCGTTTTCTGGTGCTCGACGAACTCCACACCTATCGTGGCCGGCAGGGAGCGGATGTGGCCTTGCTGGTGCGGAGGCTTCGCGACCGACTGGCGGCGGAGCGCATGCTCTGTGTCGGGACCTCGGCCACCATTGCCGGTGGGCAGACCTTGCAGGCCCAGCGTGAGCAGGTGGCCCTGGTGGCGTCGACCATCTTTGGAGCGGTGGTCCAGCCGGAGAGTGTCATTCTCGAGACGCTGGAGCGGCGGACGACCGCCACGCCGACGGAGAGTGATCCCCAGTCGATCGAGAAGTTGCGCCAGCGGGTCGTAACGGCGCACAGCCGGGAGACCTTTCCAAAAAGCTATGCTG
>JBEAVZ010000195.1:0-2593 GCA_041160645.1 Acidobacteriota bacterium | reverse complement strand
GCGCTGAGGGCGGGCACCTCGTATCCCAGATCGTTCAAACCAAGTGCGCCGATATCGTTGAGGTTGGGCGCCCGAAAACCCCGCGCGGCGAGCGCGAAGAGCGAGAACTGCTCTGTGACCTGCCAGTTGAGGCTGGTATCCCAGGTAACATCTCCAAAATTGAGCTGTGAATCGACCACGCCAAGGTCACGCCCGGTCGCGTCCCGATTGCGATCAGCCCGGGTTCGATAGTCGACGCGCGAGTAACGAACACCGACCACGGCGCGCAGCCGTGAACGATCGGGTTTTCGGAGAACATCAAGTGTATTGCGAACGAAGAGTCCGCTGGTCACATAGCGCGATCCGTTGGGATAGAGCGCTCTCCGCTGCGCCACCCGACCAGTGAGCGGATCGGTCTCATCCCGGTCAGCGTCGATGCGCTCATCATAGACCTCACCGCCCCCGACAATCGCGTTGCGCGTCCCGAGGTGGCTGGTGACCTGGCCAATATAACCGATCGAATCGACCCGGTTACGATCACGAATGACCAGATCGGTCGAACGCAACCCCTGCCGCGCCGAACCATCCTGCTGCGCATTGAGCGACACGCTTCCGGTGACCGAGTCGAAAGGCCCCCAGCCCAGACGCTCATATCGCGCATAGAGCAGGTTGAGGACCTGGGGCTCAACATCGGATCGCAGTCGTCCAAGTCCGCCCTGCAGATCCTTGTAGGCTCGAATATTGGTCAGCTCAGCTTGCTGGTAACGAATGGTAAGAAACTGATTGAGCGGAAGCCTGAAGGCGAGTTTGCCGTGCCAGCCAGTCGCGCCGAATCCCGTATCCTGAAGTCGCGAGCCGACCAGTTCCCGGATCAGCCCCTGATCGAGACCCAGAAAGCGGCGCAGAACGTGGCGTGAGTCGCGTCCTCCCCCCGGGCGAAGGTCTCCGTGCCGGCGTGCGCTCACCCCACCCAGCCAGGCCAACCAGCCATTTCCACCCGTCAATCGCGCCTCGACTCCACTGGAGAGATCGGCCGTCGCCCCATTGAGGGCCACCTGCCCATTGATCCCGGCCCCGCTTCCGGCTCGGAACCGCGGAGAATCGGTGAGCAGATTGATCGCGCCGCCCAGACCGTCACTGCCATACTGTGAACTGACCGGACCGAGCATCACTTCCAGCCGCTGAACTTGTGAAGGCTCGACCAGAGTCAAATACTGATTGGGACCGGAGCGGAAGGTGGAGTTGTTGAAACGAATGCCATCGACCAGGTTGAGCACCTGATAGCCCGTCAGGCCGCGAAGGAAAGGAGAGACCTGACCGTAGGTACTCTGCTGGAGAAGAATCCCGGGAGCGGCTTCGAGGGCGTGGCCAATGGTCGGCGGCGGCAGAAACTCCTGCTCCCCGCGCTCCCTGACCACGACCAGATTGGGGGAGCTGGCCAGGTCCTCGACAATCCCGCGGGTCGAGGTGACCGTCACCTGATCGCTCAATACTGGCGACGACTCACTCATCTGAATCGAGCGGATCAGCTCTCGCTCGCCACCGATACTGAACGGACGGGTTTGCGTGCCATAAGCGGGATGTTCGAGCCGCAGCTGATAGTCGCCTCGCGGCAGCGCTCCGCTTCCGACACGCCCGTCAGCCCCGGTCAACGCCTCGAAGACCAGCGTCCGCTGGCCGCTCCAGAGTTGGACCCTCACCCCGGGGAGTGGCTGGCCAGTCGGTGAAAGAACTTCAAATCCACCGAGCGACTGCGCTACCAGCGAAATGGTTGCCACAAGAAAGAGGACGGCCAGCCCAAACAGCCGCCGACATTGGCGGGCAGAGAGGCCAGGCCGGCAGGTTGGGTCTAGCTTGGACGCCAGACCAGTCGAGAGGTCGGTTGAGTCCACACTCTACTCCTCCTCATAGAGATACCGCACGCTATCCTTGCGCAGCAACATCTTTGGCCCCCCCTCGAGGGGGCCGATGCTGAAGACATCGCGGTCGTAGTAGCGAACATAGCCACGCACCACCTCACCGCTGCTGAGGACAATGGCCACCACCGCCTCACGCCGCATCAGATCATCCAGATAGGCAACCTCACGCCCTGTGTTCTCAATGTTTGGCAAACCGGAGCGATCGGATGGTTTGCGAGAGGACTTGACGGGAGGCTTTTTACGCGCCTTCTTCGCCGCCGGTTTAGCCGCTCCGCTACCCTGACCAGACGATTTTCTGACCGGGCGCCTATTCCTGCTGATTGTCATATCTACTCCGGGATGTGTCGGGCCGCCTCTACCGGGCCGCCCAATCGATGCGGCTCGAGGGCACCAGGCTGCGCTGCCGCTGCTTTTCGCGTATCTCTTCGATCCGCCGTGCTTTGAAGTCTGGCGACTTGGGATCAGTCTCCAGCTCCTCGATGGTCTTGATTGCCAGGTCGAACTGGAGCGCTCGCTCGTGGCAGTCGACCTTGCCCAATCGAGCCACGCGTCTGACGACCGGATCTTGTGAATTATCGATTACCGTCTGGTAAGCAGGAATAGCGTCTTCGAACTCGTCACGCAGGTAGTGGACCTGCCCGATCCGCAGTTGCGCCCGCTCGGAAAGTTCGTCATATCCGGCGCCGGTAACAACC
>JBEAVZ010000333.1:0-4471 GCA_041160645.1 Acidobacteriota bacterium | reverse complement strand
CCTTATGGTTGAGCGCGGAGTCAAGCTCCCCGAGATCGTCGAAGAGCTTTCGGCGCGGATCGGAAGACCCGCGCTCCCGAAGTACGATACACCCAGATAGCCATCAATGTCGGTCGCAAGGTTTAATGAGATGTCGGTAATCACTCCAACAACTTACGAAGAGTTTCTCGAGCTAGCCGCACAGGGGACGGTTGTTCCGCTGGTCAGAACGGTCATGGCCGACCTGCTCACGCCTGTCTCGGCCTACCTGCGGATCGAGAAGCAGGGCGAACAGGCCTTCCTTCTCGAATCGGTCGAGGGGGGAGAGAAGATTGCCCGTTACTCGTTTCTGGGGTGCCGGCCCCACACGATCGTCCGGGCCCGGGCGACCGGTGAGAGCGCGGAGTCGGTGGCAACCCAGCCCGAGGTTCAGATAGAGCGGAATGGGCAGGTGGTCGAGACGCGCCACGCGCCGATGCTCGATGTCCTGCGCGAGATGATGGGTCGGGAAACACCGGTCAAGGTTCCCGGCCTTCCGCCCTTTTCCGCCGGCGCCGTCGGGTATTTTGGTTACGACGCCGTTGGCTGGTTTGAGAAGCTCCCGCGAAAGGCGCCGGACGATCTGGGACTCGACACGGCCGTGGTCATGTTCTTTGCCAATCTGCTCGCCTTTGATCACGTGCGCCACCAGATTCATATCATCGTCAACGTCTTGACTGACGGCTTGGCTGATGGCCCTGAGCTGCGCGAACGATTCATTGCCGCGAACGCTGAGGTGGCGCGACTCGAAGCCGCGCTGCTTGCGCCAGTTGAGCCACCCCCGCCGGCTCGGGCGTCCCGGGCGATCTCGCTCCGTTCAAACATGACCCGTGAGTATTATGAGTCGTCCATCGAGCGGATCAAGCAGTACATTCTGGCCGGGGATGCCTTCCAGGTCGTCTTTGCGCAGCGCTTTGAGACCGAGATTACGACCACTCCCTTCCAGATCTACCGGGCACTGCGGGTCGTCAACCCCTCGCCGTATATGTTCTTTCTCAAGCTGGGCGGCGAGGAGAGCCTGCTTGGGGCCTCCCCCGAGATGCTGGTCCGGTGCACGGGCCATGAGCTCGAGTACCGACCGATCGCCGGCACTGCGCCCCGCGGCGCCGATGAGGCCGCGGATCAGCGGTTGGCTGAAGAGCTGCTTGCTGATGAAAAGGAACGCGCCGAGCATATAATGCTTGTCGATCTGGGCCGGAATGATCTGGGCCGCGTCTCCGACTATGGGAGCGTGCGGGTCGAGAATCTCATGTTCATCGAGCGGTTCTCGCACGTCATGCATCTTGTTTCGAGTCTGCGTTCGCGTCTGCGCAAAGATCTCGACTGCTTCGATGCCCTTGCGGCAGTATTTCCGGCCGGAACTGTCTCGGGAGCGCCGAAGGTGCGGGCCATGGAGATCATCGATGAGCTCGAGCCGACGCGGCGTGGCGCCTACTCTGGCGCCGTCCTCTACTTCGACTATTCAGGTAATCTCGATTCCTGCATAGCATTGCGCACGATGTATGTCCGTGGTGACAAGGCTTACATCCAGGCTGGTGGTGGCATTGTCGCTGATTCAGTTGTCGATAGTGAGTTCAAGGAGACTGTCAACAAGTCCCGGGCCCTGGTCAGGGCCATCGAGTTGGCAGAGAGAGAATTATGAGAAGAACGCGGCTTCGATCGATCGGAGAGATCGTTGTGCGTCCAGGGATCGTGCTGATCCTGCTGGTCGGGGCAACGGTCGTCCTGGCCCAGACTCCCCGGAAGAAGAATGCTCCGCCCCCCGGGGTGGAGCCTCCGCCCGTCTCACTGCAGGAGGCGGCCAAGCTCGAGGCGGTAGTGACGACCGATCTCGGGGCCTTCCGGTTCGAGTTCTTTCCCTCCCAGGCTCCCAGGCACATCCAAAACTTTATCAAAAACGCCCGCGCCGGCTTCTACAATGGATCGGCGTTTCACCGCGTTGTTTCGCGCGGCATCATCCAGGGCGGGGATCCGCTGCTCAAAGATGCCCGGACACCGCGAGCGCGCTGGGGCACAGGCGGACTCAGTCAATTGCCGGACGAGTTCAATGAGATTCGCCATCTCCGGGGAATCGTCTCGACGGTGCGGATCCCGGGCCGCCCAAACAGCGGCGGCGCCCAGTTCTTTGTCTGCGTCTCCGATCAGCCGGCCCTCGATGGTCAGTTCACGGCCTTTGGCCAGGTGACCGAGGGCATGGAGGTGGTCGAGCAGATCTCACTGGCCCAGACCGATGCGGCGGAGCGGACAGTCAATCCGGTCAGGATCATCAGTGTGACGATCGAACCGGTGCGGGAGGAGCCCTTCAAGACTGCCGGGGTCGAGGAGATGCGCCGCGAAGTGATTCTGCGGACCAGCCTTGGCGACATGACCCTCGCCCTCGATCCCGACCTTGCTCCGGAACACGTGCGTAATTTTCTCAATCTGGTCCAGACCGGGTGGTACGATCGAACTGCTTTCCACCGCATCGTCCCCGGTTTTGTCGTTCAGGGCGGAGTCGCCTCGACGAGAGTCGACGCCAGACCACACTATGCCGACAAGTGGGTTCACAACCTTGCTCCGGAGTTTAGCCAGGTCCGTAAGCATCTTCGCGGGGCCCTTTCAATGGCCCGGACCGATGATCCAAATTCGGCCTCGACGTCGTTCTTCATCGTCCTCGCGCCGGCGACCAACCTTGACGGCAAGTATACGATCTTTGGGAAGCTGGTCGATGGATTCGATACCCTCGACAAGTTGGAGAAGGTGGTGCGGGGGCCCGATGGGCAGACGCCAGTGGAGCGGATCGAACTGATCGAGGCCGTCATCAAGCCTTGATCTGTTCGTCAGGGGTCGGGTATACCGAAAGATCCTTATGATACTGATTATCGACAATTACGATTCATTCACCTACAACCTGGTCCAGTACTTTGGAGAGCTGGGGGCCGAGTTGAAGGTGGTCAGGAACGACCAGATCACCCTCGCCGGCATCGCTGAGCTGAGCCCGGAGAAGATCGTTCTCTCTCCGGGGCCCTGTACGCCCGACGAGGCAGGGATTACGCTCGACGTGATCAGAAACTTTGCCGGCCGGATACCATTGCTGGGGGTCTGCCTTGGCCACCAGGCGATGGGGCAGGCCTTTGGGGGGCGGGTCATTCGCGCTCCCTACCTGATGCACGGCAAGACGAGCCGCATCCTCCACGACGGCCGGACGATCTTTCGGGGGATCGATAATCCCTTCGTCGCGACCCGTTACCACTCGCTGATCGTCGAGCGGGAGAGCCTGCCGGAGGACCTCGAGATCTCGGCGACCACCTCCGACGGCCTGATCATGGGATTGCGCCATCGCCACTTCAATTGCGAAGGGGTCCAGTTCCATCCGGAGTCGATCATGACTGCCGATGGAAAGAGGCTTCTCCGCAACTTTCTCGAACTGGAGCGGGGGCAGTGATGCTGCGGACCTATCTAAATCGCTTGATCCAGCGGGAAGATCTGCGGCAATCTGAAGCAGCGGAGCTCTTCGACCACCTGCTTGGCGAAGAGTCGACTGCGCCACTGATTGCCGCCATTCTCGTCGCGCTGGCTGCGAAAGGGGAGACCGAGGAGGAGCTGGCCGGATTTGCCGCGGCGATGCGGTCGCGCTGTGCCAGTGTCGCCACCCGCCACCCGCGATTTATCGATACCTGCGGGACCGGCGGCAGTCCGGCGAAGACCTTCAACATCTCGACGACCGCCGCCTTCCTGGTCGCGGCTGCCGGGGTTCCAGTGGCCAAGCACGGCAATGTTGGGGTGACAAGTCGGGCCGGGAGCGCCGATGTCTTGCGGGCCCTTGGTGTGGAGGTCGATCTGCAGCCCCCGCAGGTCGAAGAGATCTTTGATCGACTTGGAATCTGCTTCATGCTCGCGCCACTCCACCACGAGGCAACCAAAAAGGTCGGTCTGGTGCGCCGGGAACTTGGGGTGCGGACCATCTTTAACCTGCTTGGTCCGTTGACCAATCCGGCCGGTGCGCCATACCAGTTGATCGGCGTGTCGAATGGGGCGGTGATTGAAAAGGTTGCGCGGGCTCTTCATCGACTTGGGGTTCGCCGGGCCTGGGTCGTCCGTGGTGAAGATGGGCTGGACGAGATCACCCTCGCGGCGCCAACCTCAATCTATGAAGTTGGTCTCGAGGTCCCCGATGGGCCGCGCCACTTTCTCTTTGATCCGCAGGAATATGGAATTGCCCGGCGTCCAATCGCCCACCTCCGCGGTGAATCGGCAGCGGAGAATGCCAGTATCATTCGCGCAGTGCTCGCCAATGAGCGCCACGATGAGGCGCGCGACCTGGTCGTGATCAACGCCGCGGCCGCGCTCTTTGTCGCCGGGGCGGCGACCAGTCTGCCAAGCGCGCTGGAGATGGCCGGGCGCTCCATCGACAGCGGCGAGGCGCTCGCCCGCCTCGAGGCTCTTCGCGTGGCAACGCAGGCGTCGCGCGATC
>JBEAVZ010000155.1:0-11347 GCA_041160645.1 Acidobacteriota bacterium | reverse complement strand
GGTGGCTTCGCACCGATCGGCAGCGCCTGATCAGGGCCCCAGGCTGGCCCGGGCTGCTCGCCCTTGGACTGCGCCAGGCGACCACGCGCCCTGGGCGGAGCATCCTCTCCATGGCCCTCATTGCCGCCGCCACCTTTATCATTGTCTCCGTCGAGTCGTTCCGGCGCGGGGAGGCGGCGCCGACCAGCAATCCAAAGTCGGGGACGGGCGGATTTCTGCTCGTCGCCGAGTCGCTGCTGCCGATTGCTGACAACCTCAATCTGCCCGAAGGGCGCGCCGAACTGAACCTCACCGATCCGGAACTGGACAATCTTCGCGTGACGAGACTCCGCGTTCGCCAGGGCGATGACACGAGCTGCCTCAACCTCTACCAGCCCCGCCAGCCGCGCATCCTTGGTCTGCCCCCCGACTTTATCGCCGCCAACCGCTTCAACTTCCAGGCGATGCTTGAATCCCGGGCCAACCCCTGGGAGCTGCTCAACCAGACCAGCGGACCGATCCCGATCATCGTCGATGCCAACTCGATGAACTATGTCCTCCACCGCCAACTCGGCGAGGTCTTTCAGATCACGGCCGGGAATGGCGAACCAGTCGAGGTCCGAATCGTCGCGACGCTCGCTGACAGCCTTCTGCAGAGCGAACTGCTCATGGCTGAATCACACTTCGTCCGGCTCTTTCCACGTGAAGACGGCTACCGCTGGTTTGGGATCGAACGGTCACCCACAGGATCGGCCGATCCCGAAGCGATGGCCGCGCTCCTCGAGGACCGTTTGAGCGACTTTGGATTTGATGCCACTAGCGCGGCACGAAAGCTCTCCGCCTACCACGTGGTCGAGAACACCTATCTCTCAACTTTTCAATCGATCGGCGGTCTCGGTCTGCTTCTCGGAACGATCGGACTGGGCGCGGTGCTCCTCCGCAATGTCCTCGAGCGGCGCAAGGAGCTCGCCCTCTTCACGGCGATCGGTTTTCGCGCCCGTCATCTGACGACGATGATTCTCGCCGAGAATGCGCTCCTTCTCGGGGGAGGACTGCTCACCGGAGCCCTCGCGGCGATCATCGCCATCATCCCCGCCCTCGTCGCGAGGGGGGGGATTGGCTCCTTGCCCGCACTCGGACTGCTCCTGCTCCTGGTGATCGCGACCGGGCTTCTCGCTTCGCTCCTCGCCGTCCGCGCCGCCCTCCGCTCACCTGTCCTCGAAGCGCTGCGCAGCGAGAGCTGAGAAAATCCGGGCTCATCGGACGCTGGAGAAAAGAGAAGTCCGCCAGACCACCGGGCTGATCGATCAACCCGGCGATCCGGCGGACTCTCGTCTTCTCTGCGTTAATGCGCCAGTGCGCAGCAGGGTGTGCACTGGGAGGATGATCTCCCTACCAGCGTGGCCAGTTCAACGCGCCGGTGTCGCCAGGACCTGGCGCCGTCTCGTCCTCAACCCGAGGCTGCTCATAGACGATATTGAAGGTGTTGTCGACATTCTCTGCCGAGAGGCTCAACCAGCTGCGGAAGAACTGCATCTTGTTCTCCGGGTTGCCCAGCGCCTCAGTCAGCTTCTCGGTGACAAACTTGTCGATGACCCCCTTGAACTCGCTCGCGGAGCCGGTCGAGGGAATACTCTCAATCCACTTGATCAGACTCTCGGCGTCAGCGTCCCCGGAGTGTTTCTTCCAATTACAGTAGATCTTGAATGCCGTATCCGGATCACCCACCGCGTTGGAGACCTTCTGGTCAACCCATTGGTTGACGACGGTCTTCAATTCGTCAGCGGCGGGAATATCTTTCGACTGATTGAGTGAATCGATACAGGCAATAAAATAGTTGATGTTCAGTTCCATATCAGACATCTTCAACCTCCTCTAATGCGCGGTTAATGGCGGTCTGTTCGGGTAATCGGGGTCGTGGTGGCGACTTGGACCTGCCCGGGGCTTGCCCAGGTCTTAATAGTGGTCTGCATAGTAGTCTGCGGCGAATTATAGAAATATTGACTCAGAGATCTCGGTTACCATCTGGCAAGCCAAAGTAATGAGCTGCTTCACGCTATAAAGCAACGATTGGTCACCAGGCAGATAGTGGCCATCTCAATTAACATAAGTAAAGATGATCGGTTTCTCTGATTTCTGCTGGCTCAACGGGGAAGTCGAAGCAGGTATATGGTCGAGGCTGCCGTCCGTGTGTGTGACTACCAGCAACGGCACTGGTAGCCAGGGTTGGATAGTCTTTGATGATTCACTGGGAACAGGGAAGAACCACTGCGTTATCGAACACCTCTGGTGACTTAAATTTTCCTGGTGTTTTTAAAGTTCTTAGTGTTCTCAACGTCACAGGACGTTTCTTTAAGCTTCTCAAAGACTCTGCCACCTCGAACACGTTCGAAATCTAATTAAAACAGCACAATAAGTCAATTAAAAAATGTGCCCCGCGGACAAAAAGAGAGGATGGCCTGGGGCAATTGCATTTTAAACTCGCTTGAAATGCTTGGGTTGGTTGATAGGACTGATAGGACTGATAGGACCAGTAAGACGAGTAGGACCAGTAAGGCCCATAAGATCGCTTGGATCAGATCCTGTTGGTCGTAAGTTTCCTATCAACCACCCCTTGCCTGTCTGGTGAGTTTAAAATGCGCTTGCCCTGCAGGGGGCGCTTTCACTGGCGGAAAGTGGTCAGTGCGGGTGCGAAATCGTTTGCCGGGTCGTGTTATGATCCAGACTCGCGGCCCGCGGTTGTGCCGTGTGTTTGGCATGTTTGCCGTCGATTGTCAGATCTGTTTGGGAGGGGGATCGCATGAAGAGTTGCTTGGTGGTAGTTCTGTTGTTGCCGGTGTTATTGGTTACCACTGCGCTGGCGCAGGACTTTCCGCAATGGCGAGGCGTCAATCGAGATGGGCGCATCGAGGGCGCGGCGTTGAAAGAGTGGCCGTCGACGCTTCGGCCCGGCTGGCGGGTGGAGGTCGGGGTCGGCCACTCGAGTCCGCTCGTCTCCGGTGAACGAGTCTATCTTCATTCACGCGTCGGAGAGAGCGAGGTGGTCAGGGCGCTCGATCTGAAGACGGGCCGGACCCTCTGGCAGGACAGCTATGCGGTCGACTACACGATGAATGCCGCCGCCCGGACCCATGGCAAAGGCCCGAAATCGACGCCGGTCCTCGCCGGGGGCCGTCTCGTTACGCTGGGGATTACCGGCGTGCTCTCGGTCTACGATCCGGCCCGGGGCCGACTGCTCTGGCGTCGGCCTTTCGGGGAGCGCTTTGGCGCAGCAGCCCCGCTCTATGGCACGGCGATGTCCCCGGTGGTCGATCGCGGGCTGGTGATTCTCCACGCCGGCGGTCAGGATCAGGGAGGGCTGGTCGCGCTGGATCTGCAGACCGGGCAGGAGCGGTGGGCCTGGACGGGGGATGGGCCTGGATATGCCTCGCCGATCGTCGTCGAGCTGGCTGGCAAGCGCCAGATTGTCACCCAGTCGCAACGGTACCTGATCGGCATCTGGATCGACAATGGCGCCCTGCTCTGGAAGATCCCCTTTGAGACCGACTACATCCAGAACGCGGTCACCCCGATCGCCTGGCGGGATCTGCTGATCTTCTCCGGGCTGAACAAGGGGGTCTTGGCCTACCGGATTGGATGGCGCAACAACCAGTGGGTGACCGATCAGGTCTGGCAGAACCGTGAGGTCTCGATGTACATGAACTCGCCAGTCATCTCGGGCAGCTGGCTCTTCGGCTTCTCGCACCGGCAGAAGGGGCAGTTCTTCTGCCTCGATCTGGAGAGTGGGCGCACGCTCTGGACCGGTGATCCGCGGCAGGGCGAGAATGCGGCCATGCTGCTGGTCGATGGCCATCTCCTCGCGCTGACCGAGCAGGCAGAGCTTCTGGTCACGACTGTCGCTTCAAAGGGGGCGACGCTGGTTCGCCAGCACCGCGTCGCCGACAGCCCGACCTGGGCCCACCCGGTGCTGACAGGGCGGCGATTGCTGATCAAAGAGGCCGCCCACCTCCGGGTCTGGGAGCTCAATTGAAACGGCCGGAGGGCCACCACCGATGACCCGGATATTGATGACACTTCCGATCATTCTTGGCGCGACGACGCTGCTCTGGCTGGTCAGTCTGTGGCGGCGTGACGCGAGTATCGTCGATATCTTCTGGGGCGCAGGTTTTGCGGGCATCGCCGGGCTCCAGCTCTGGTGGACTCCTTTCAGCTCGGCCGGCGCTTCCGAAGAGGCGTCGCTGCGATCCATTATTTGTGCCACCCTGACGATCGTCTGGGGGCTGCGACTGGCGACCTACCTCGGATGGCGCAACCTCGGCCGCGGTGAGGATCCGCGCTATGCGGCGATGCGGAGACGCCATGGTCGAAGCTTCCCGTTGCTCAGTCTCCCGCTCGTCTTTCTGCTGCAGGGCGGTTTGATCTGGGTCATCTCCCTGCCGATTCAGTTGGCGGCGGACTCCCCCGCCTCGTGGGGTGCCGGTGACTGGCTGGGGCTGGGGCTCTGGTCGACCGGGTTTGCCTTTGAGACGGTTGGCGACTGGCAGCTGGCCCGTTTCAAGGCCGATCCGGCCAATCAAGGCCGGGTGCTTGATCGCGGACTCTGGGGCTGGACCCGCCATCCGAACTACTTTGGAGACGCGTTGGTCTGGTGGGGGCTGTCGCTGCCGGTCATCCTGAGCGATCCGGGGCGGTTCTCCTGGCTGCTGGTCTGTCCGCTGCTCATGAACTGGCTTCTGCGGAGATTCTCCGGGGTCCCCCTGCTCGAGAAGGGGCTGCATGTGACGCGCCCGGGCTATGCTGACTATGTGGCGCGCACCAGTCCATTTCTGCCGTGGCCGCCGCGGCGGAATAACGGAGGCGACCGATGATCAGACCACAAAGATTCGGACTCTGGTTGTTGCTGGGGTTGCTGACGCTGCTGTTGCTCTACCGATGGATCAGGACAGATCAGCCATGACCACTTCGACTTCAGTGCACCCGCTTGTGGCCGTGGTCGGCCCGACGGCCTCCGGCAAGAGTGACCTCGGGATTGCCCTCGCCCACCACTTTGGCGGGGAGATCATCAACTGTGACTCGGTCCAGGTCTACCAGGGAATCGAGATCGCGACGGCCAAGGTCCCGCTGGCGGAGCAGCAGGGAATTCCCCATCACCTCATCGATTTCATCGAGCCGACTTCGGTTATGACGGCGGTCGAATGGGCCGATCTGGCCCGCGCGACCATTGGCGAGCTCGAGGAGCGGGGCCGCCGTCCGTTTCTGGTTGGGGGGACCGGTTTCTACCTGCGGGCCCTGACGACCCGTTTCTTCGAGTCGCCGCCGATGGATGATCAATGGCGACCCCGTCTGCAGCGCTTGCTCGAGCAGCGCGGCCCGGAGCGGCTCCACCGTATTCTCTGCCGGGTCGACCCGGCGCTCGCGGCCGTCTATGCGCCACGCGACTGGTCGCGGGTGATCCGCGCCCTCGAGGTTCGTTTCTCGACGGGGCGACCGCTCTCGGCCTGGCAGCAGGCCTCACCCGAAGAGCCGACCGCGGAGGCCGCCCGGATGCGCTATCTCGTTCTCTATCCTCCCCGCGAAGAGCTCTATGAGCGGATCAACCAGCGGGTCGACCTGATGGTTGAGAGGGGGCTCCTCGCCGAGATCGAGGATCTGCTCGCGGCCGGGGTTCCGGTGACGGCCAAGGCCTTCCAGGCCCATGGATACAAGAGATTTGTCGAATACCTGCTCGGCAGGAGAACGCTTGCCAGCGCGATCGAGCAGATGAAGCTCGATACGCGCCATTACGCCAAGCGTCAGTGGACGTGGTGGCGAGCGCAGAGCCAGACCTTCTGGCTGGATGGTTTTGGATTCGAGGAGCGGATTGTGGCCGCGGCGGTGGCAATCGTCGGGGAGCAGGATCGGCTGGCGAGTTCCGCGCGGGCGGAGGGTGGAGAGGGTTAGTCCTGCTCCATCCTCCGCCACGCGCCGACCAGCTAGCGCGACTTGAACTCGGCCATGAACTGGGCGAGCCGTGCCACTCCAGCCTTCGGGAAGGCATTGTAGATCGAGGCGCGGAGTCCGCCTACGGAGCGATGGCCCTTCAGCCCATCCAGCCCGGCGGCGGTCGCCTCCTTGATGAACTGCTTCTCCAGCTCCTCGCTTGGCAGCCGGAACGTGACGTTCATGAGGCTCCGGCAATCCTTCTCAGCGTGTCCACGGTAGTAGCCGTCCGAGGCGTCGATCGCCTCGTAAAGGATCCCGGCCTTCTCCTGGTTGAGCTGGAAGATCTTCTCCAGTCCGCCGAGCTCATTTCGCAGCCATTTAAAGACCAGTCCGCAGATATAGATCGAGAAGCAGGGCGGGGTGTTGTACATCGAACCATTCTTGGCCAGGACGCCGTAGTCGAGCATCGCGGGCAGGCCGGCGGGAATCCGTCCGAGAAGATCCTCGCGGATGATGACGATCGTCACTCCGGCCGGACCAGCGTTCTTCTGGGCGCCGGCGTAGATCAGCCCGTATTTCGACACATCGATCGGCCGGCTGAGAAAGTTTGACGACATGTCACAGACGAGTGGAACCTCTCCGGCCGCCGGCTCCGCCTGAAATTCGACTCCGAAGATCGTCTCGTTCGAGGTGAAGTGGAGGTAAGCGGCCGCGGGATCGAGCTCGATCTCCCCGCTGCCGGGAAGTCGGTTGAAGTTGGTCGCCGCGGTGGTCGCCGCCTCACGGACGGCCCCCAGCTTTCGCGCCTCCTTGACCGCCCCCTGGCCCCAACTGCCCGTCAGGATATAGTCGGCGCTCCGCCCACTGGGCAGAATGTTCATCGGGACCATGCTGAACTGGAGACTCGCGCCACCCTGCAGGAAGAGGACTTTGTAGTTGTCAGGAATGGCGAGAAGCGCCCGCAGATCGGCCTCGGCCTCCTGGATGACGGTCTCGAAGGCCGCCGAGCGGTGGCTTACCTCGAGGATCGACATGCCGACTCCCGGCAGCGCGAAGAGGTCTCGCTGGGCCTGCAGAAGCACCGACTCGGGCAGGGTCGCCGGACCAGCGCTGAAGTTGAAGATACGTTCGGTCATTTATCAGTTCTCCTGGGAATTTTCAGTAATGATTGCTCAGATGAGATGGCTCAGTATTCCATCGCGAAGCTTAGGCTCAAACCAGGTCGATTTGGGCGGCATGATCTCATTGGCATCCGAGATCTCCATCAGCTCATCCAGCGTGACCGGATAGAGAGAGAAGGCCACCGCCGCCTCACCATTGTCGACCAGCCGCTCCAGCTCGCTGGTGCCGCGAATTCCTCCGACAAAGTCGATCCGCTTGTCGGTGCGCGGATCCTCGATCCCGAGGACCGGCGCGAGCAGCATGTCCTGGAGCAGACTGACATCGAGACGGTCGATGACCCGTGGGCGATGGCTCACCTCAAAGCGTGGTTCCAACCCGTACCAGGATCCCTCGAAATACATCGAGAAGCGCCCGCGTCCATTTGGCGACGGCGCGGCGCCCTGCTCGATATCGAAATGCTCACCGACGCGGTTAATGAACTCGAGTTGGTCGAGTCCGGCCAGATCCCTGACGACCCGGTGGTAGGGGAGGATCCGCAGCTGATTATGCGGGAAGATCACCGCCTGGAAGAAGTTGTACTCTTCACGGCCATCATGGGTCGGATTGGTCTCCCGCAACTCCGCGCAGGTGCGGCTGGCGCTCTTGGCCCGGTGGTGCCCGTCGGCGATGTAGAGCACCGGAACCTGGCCAAATGCCTCCTCGAAGGCCGGGTTGAGGTTGGCCGGAATTCGCCAGATCGTGTGGGCGATCCCATCCGGAGCGACGAAATCGAAGAGTGGCGCGAGGCTGGTCACCGCGCGCGTCAGCTCATCGATCACCCGGCTGGCGCGGTAGGTCAGGAAGACCGGGCCGGTCTGGGCCCGCAGCGTCATGATATGCCGCGTCCGATCATCCTCTTTGTCGCGGCGGGTTCGTTCATGCTTGCGGATGATGTCCTGATCGTACTCATCGACCGCACAACAGGCGACCAGACCGGTCTGCTCGTGCTCGCCCATCCGCAGTCGATAGAGGTAGAGGCTCGGTTGCTCTTCGGTCACCAGGGGCGCGGCGGCAATCAGGCGCTTGAAGTTGGCGGCGGCCTGCGCATAGACCTCGTCCGCGTAGTGGTCGACCTCATCGGGCATCTCCAGCTCCGGTCGCGAGACACGGAGGAAGCTCAATGGATTGTCTCCGGCGAGGGCCCGCGCCTCGCTCGTGTTGACGACATCATAGGGGACGCTGGCAACCGCTGCCACCTGCTCTGGCTGTGGTCTGAGGGCGCGGAAAGGCTTGACTATGGCCACGGATCATTCTCCTTGGGGTTCGATCTGGTCATTGAAGATAGAGGTTATTTGAGGGCCTTCTCGATCTCGGTGATCAGCGTCTCGCGATCGATGATCCCCAGTCGGTGAAAGGCCAGTTTGCCTCTTTTGTTGTAGATAAAAGTTGCTGGCAGCGTTCCTGGCCAGTCTTTGTCGACGACATCGATCATCTCCTGCGGATCGTCGGTCTGCTGGAGGAACTGTTCATAGGGAACTTTGCGTGCGGCGAGGAAGGGCACGACGGTCGATTCGAGATCGAGCTGCTCATCGGCGCTGACCCCCACGAAGCGCACGCCGCGGCTCTTCATCATCTCACTGATTTTGATCAGCTCCGGCAATTCGGCGACACAGGGGCCACACCAGGTAGCCCAGAAGTTGACGACGACCACCTTTCCCGGGCTGCTGCCGACCATCTTCCAGTAGTCACGGGGTTTGAGCAGTTTGACGGCGGGAGAGGTGGACGGCTTGGCGCCCTGTTCGGGAGCCGGGGCCGGGGCGCTGCTCGTTCTGACGATCGGGCAGCCCATGGCCACTGTCTCCGGCGTGGTGATGACGTTGCCGGCGCGCAGTTCAGCGAGGGCTTCGCGCAGGTCGTGGCGCATGTCACGGCGTGGCCGGTGAGCGCTATCGATCCGCCCGCGGTAACGAAGCCGCCCCTCAGCATCGATCAGGTAGACATCCGGTGTCCGCACTGCCCCAAATGAATCGGCGATCTCGCCTGCCGCATCGCGGAGAATCGGGAAGGTGAGGCCGTTCCGCGCCGCGTCGAGGCGAATCTCCTCGATCGACTCGTCAGCGCTCGAGTTGATGCCCAGCATAATGGTCGCAGGGTCTTTGCCCAGATCGCTGGCAAGCGCGCGCAGTCGTTCGTGGTAGGCCCTCGAGATTGGACAGCGGGCCGAGAGAAAGGTCAGAATCAGCGTTCGGCCGCGGTAGTCACCCAGCGCGTGGACTTGTCCATCGAGATCGCGCAGGGCAAAGGCCGGCGCCGGCGCCCCGATCGGCAGGCTTCGCGCCCCCACGGTCGCCGCGCTCCCGAGCCAGCAGACAACCACGGCCAGGCAGACGGCGGTCAATGATCGATCGATTCTCATCCTCACGCTCCTTTGTCTCTTTCTGAGCCTCTTTCGGGTGGCCCTGGTTACCGGTTTCAGAGCTTCTCGGCGATCGATTTCGCCTGCAGGAAGAGGGCGAGGTAATCGCGCCCGCCTGCTTTCGAATCGGTCCCGGACATGTTGAATCCACCAAACGGGTGGACATCGACCAGTGCCCCGGTACACTTACGATTGATGTAGAGATTGCCAACGTGGAAGTCCTGCCGGGCTTGTTCGATCCGCGTTCGGTCGGCCGAGTAGAGTGCGCCCGTCAGGCCATAGATGGTGTTGTTGGCGATGCCCAGCGCCTCCTCAAAGTTGCGGGCGCGAATCCCGGCCAGCACCGGGCCAAAGATCTCCTCCTGCGCCAGGCGGGCCTGCGGATCGATCTCGCCAAAGATGGTCAGGGGAATGAAGTAGCCCTCGTCGGCCAGCGGATGGGTGCTTCCTCCGGCAAGGAGTCGCCCCTCGGTGCGGCCAATCGCCAGGTATTGATTGATCGAATCGAATGCTTTGCGGCTGACGACCGGACCGGTGAAGGGGCCGTGGTGGCGCACATCGTCGACGTGCAACGCCGCGGTGCGCTCGACGATCCGGGCCATCACCTTGTCGTAGACGGCATCAACGATCACCGCCCGCGAACAGGCCGAGCACTTTTGACCGGAGAAACCGAAGGCCGCGGCAACGATCCCGGCGGCTGCCTCGTCGAGGTCGGCCGTTTCGTCAACGACGATCGTGTCCTTGCCACCCATCTCGGCAACGACCCGCTTGATCCAGATCTGGCCGGGATTTGGCTGGGCGGCGAGCTGGTTGATCCGCAGCCCGACCTCCATCGATCCGGTGAAGGAGATGAAGCGGGTCAGGGGATGCTCAACCAGAAAATCACCGACCTGGCCACCGCTCGCCGGCAGGAAGTTGACCACACCGGGCGGGAGGCCAATGCCTTCCAGAAGCTCGACGAACCTGGCGGCGATGACCGGACTGTCGCTCGACGGCTTGAGGACGACCGTGTTGCCCGTCACCAGCGCCGCCGTCGTCATGCCAACCATGATCGCGAGCGGGAAGTTCCACGGCGGGATTACCACGCCGACTCCGAGTGGTATCCAGACCATTTCGTTGACCTCGTTGGCCAACGGTGAAGGGGTGAGTGGCTGATGGCCGGCGGAGCGGAGGGCCTGCCGGGCATAGAACTCCATGAAGTCGATCGCCTCGGCCGTGTCGGCCTCGGCCTCCGCCCACGACTTGCCAACCTCGATGACCATCCAGGCGTTGAACTCATCCTTGCGCCGCCGCATCTCGGCGGCGGCCTTGAAGAGGTAACCGGCCCGCTCCGTCGCCGGTACGCGCTTCCAGCTCTCAAAGGTGGTGGCGGCTGTCCGAATCGCTACGTCGGCCAGTTCGCGCGTCGCGCGGTGGACGCGCCCCACCACTTCGCGACTGCGCGACGGGTTGACCGACTCGAGAAGGTCGCCAGTCTCGTGACGTCGACCACCGATGATCACCGGATAGTCCCGCCCCAGCATCCGGTCAACCCGTTCTATCCCGCCAGACATGGCCCGGGCATGCGACTCGATCGTAAAGTCACGGTAACTCTCGTTCCTGAACTCAGCCAGGTTGATCATGGCGGTTCCTCCCCTCTCCTCACTGCTTTTTTCGTCCACTCATCCCGGATTACCGCGCGCTCGGGACACGCAAAATAGACTCGGCGCCACGGCTCCTGACACCGCACCAATTGAACAAAACTCATTCTACCTGACAATAATTTGAATCGCCAATCGACTCTTGTTCAGCTATGATGACGATCGTCGCTCCCCAGCCACCGGCCTCTGGCGGAGCGTCTTTGAAGCTGATCACGAATGGAGTGCGGGCCAGAACCTCACGGACCATTCTGCGTTGCACGCCGATGCCCTTGCCGTGGACAATCCGCAC
>JBEAVZ010000145.1:0-5741 GCA_041160645.1 Acidobacteriota bacterium | reverse complement strand
TTGTTAGCCGGTTCACGACCCAACCTGAAACCGGCTTCAGATGGGCAGGTTCCTCTTCGGGATACTCTGATATAGCCCAGCCCGGGACAGGCAGGCCAACAGGTCATTTAGACTCCCATCGGTCAGATTCGCCAGTTCCGCCGGCGGGGTTCCTTTCCGGGGTTTTATAAATTGAACCTGGCTCTATAGCTGGCATTGACAACCGAAAGCAGTGAGGCCCAGGACCTCTCACCTCCGGGGGAGACGATCCTGGCCGACCAGTCGATTTTATTTGTATTTTCTGGACCGTTTTCCCTCTGATTTCCGCTATCAACAGTAGAGCACAGACTCTGGGTAAGTTCTTGTTTGGATTGGAGCAGACAGAGAGGTTCAGAATTGACGTTTACCTGAAAAGCGTCGGTTGCCGGTATCCCGGGGCCGGCCTTTTGACCTGCCGATCGGCTGGCCTGTTAAATTGGCTTGCCTGTTAAATTGGTCACTGGCCGCATTAATGTCTGAAGTAATTAACGTCTGACAAAATTAACGTCTGACAAGATTGGCATCAGGCATAACTTCAGCAATGCCGCCTGGAATTCGATCGGCCATTCTTTGAAATGGCATTCTTTGAAATGGCATTCTTCGAACGGACATTCTGTTGAATCACTTTGGCAATTATTCATTATTTAGTCGTGATCAGACTTGATCAGATGTGATAGTGATCGACGATTGTGCGTCCCAGCTGAAACTGTCTTGCTAATCCGGTATGAAAAAGAGCGCGATGCTCAACCAGAGTCAGGACAATCCGATTTACCCCTCAGCCATCAGGGTGGTGATCATCGAGGATCAAACGGAGATCCGTGAAGGACTCCGGAAGATCCTCGATGCATCACCAGGTTATTCCTGCCTTGCCACTTATGACACGATGGAACGGGCCATCGACGGTATCGGGAATTTGATGATGACCCCCGATAGCAGACCCTCGGTCGTCTTGATCGATCTTGGGCTTCCACGTATGTCGGGAACGGAAGGCATCGAAATCCTCAAGAATTCCTATCCCGAGCTGCTCTTTATCGTTCTCTCGGTTTTCAACGATGACAACCGGATCTTTGCCGCGCTCTGTGCCGGCGCGACCGGATATCTGGTCAAGAAGACCCCATCGATGGAGATTTTGAAGAGCATCCGCGAGGTGGTCGAGGGAGGTGCGCCAATGTCGCCGGAGGTGGCGCGCCGGGTGGTCAATATCTTCCGCAACTGGCGTCCTCCGCAGAAAGAGGACTACAATCTGACGCCGCACGAACTGCGGGTTCTCAAACTACTTGTTGATGGCCACATCTACAAAACAGCCGCTGCCGAGCTCAAAGTGACGGTCTACACCGTCTCCTTCCACGTCCGCAAAATCTATGAGAAGCTTCAGGTTCATTCCAAGACTGAAGCGGTCGCCAAAGCAATCAAGCTCAACCTCGTCTGACAAGGTGCCGGGGATCAGCCGCGTACCTCGCCATTGGATAGTCTGATCAGGCTCTCTATCTGGAGTCCGATCTGTCTATTCGCGGGTGGGACAACCGGGTCAGGTCCGCCACATTCGTCGATGAGATCTTTCAGGAACTGGTCCTGGAGACGGCGGAGCTGGTCGACCCGGCGGCCTTCGGCCATGTCGTAGATGGCGAAGAGGAGGGGGCCGTACTTTCTGGTATAGATTATTCCAGCGAGAGCCGCGACTCCGGAATCGGTCGAATAGAGAGTGCCGGTTTTAGCAATCACACTACCGGCAAAATTCTGCTCGGCAAATCGTTCACGGAGAGTGCCGGCGTCGCGACCGGCGACAGGCATGACGGCCGAAGGCTGAAGGTTGTGTCGATCGAGCCAGGCCATCATGGCGCGGAGAAGTTTGACGGTGTCACGCGGGGTGAGGCGGTTGATGTCGAGTCCGGAGGCGTGCGAGACAAAGACGGACTGACGTGGCATGCCAATCTCGTCGATCAGAAAGCGTTCGACCCCGGACGGGCCACCGATGTGGAGAGCGAGGGTCTCTGCCATGGAGTTGACGCTGAAGGAGTTGAGATATTGAACAATCTTCAGAAGTGCATCAGACTCGACGGTCGCGACCTGCTCACCCCGGGGCTGGTATTCGTCGGGGTTGATAAAACGGGGCGCTTTCCTGAAGGAGATGCCGGATTGGCGGGTGAAGACCCGCGCGGAGACCGGGGTGCTCGAGTTTTCGTTGCAGGTGAAGTGGCCGACGACGACCAGTTGCCCGGTCACTTGCCGCACGCCGAACTGGCGGATCGCCTCGCCAACCCGCCGGGCATCGGAGATGGAGAAGGCTGGATCGCCACCGCTGATGAGGATCAGGTCGCCGTTGAGTCTGCCGGAGCGAATCTCTCCATCGGCGCGGAACTCGGTTCGAAAGCGAAACTCGGAGCCCAGTTTGTGGAGGGCGGCCAGGGTCGTCGCCAGCTTGAGGACAGAGGCCGGGTTGAATTCCTGCCCCTCGTTGAGGATGGCAATTGGGCGCGCATCGCGCAGAGACTCGATATAGATGCCGTGCTGCTGCCAATCGCGTCCATCGGCGATCAGTCGATCGACGTACTGATCGAGCGCGCGCGGTGGCTGGTAGCGACTCATGTCGATCGCTCCGTTGGCGACGCCGGCGCTTTTCCGTTCCTCAGCATTGGAGGCGCACCCCGCGAGGGACAGCAGGAGAAGAGAGACGGCGATGACCTGGAGCAGAAATGGAGAGCTCATGGCATCCTCTGATTGGGTGACCTGGTATAAAGGGTATCCTGAACTGAATTGACCTGACAGGATAGTATGGCCAGAGCAGTTCTGGCAGAGCAGATCCGGAAGGTCGACGACCTTCCGAACACTAATAAGTTAACGGGAGATGACGACGATTTCAAGGCCGGAGTTGGCTCCGCACCGACTTGTACTGTGCAGAGGGCCAGAGGGCCAGAGGAGCGGAGAGGTTCAAGGTGGGGCGGTCTCGAATGGGCAAGGAGGGGAAGATGCGCAGAATATGGTGGGGAGGGTGGCGATGGCCCATTCTTTCAATGAGGCTTGTCAAGGGGTGTAATGGGTGGAGATCGAAGTCTCTTTTGACGGTCTCGATCTTCCTCCTCGCCGGATTGGGTGGGGAGGCGCAGCGCGGACGCCCCCCGGGAGCGGCGAGCCGGGAGACGGCGTCGATAGCGGCATTCGAGATTGGCGACGCGCCGGGCGGTGTCCGCTGGGCCTCTCTGCTCGACTATTACCGCCGGGTCGATCAGCAGAGTGATCGTCTGGAGATGCGCGAGCTGGGACGAACCACCCAGGGACGCCGCCAGGTGGCGCTCTTCATCTCCGCGCCGCACAATTTGGCGGCACTGAACAGGATCGGTGGCCCGGTCATTAATAAGCCGTCGGGCGATGCCGGTGCGCCTGCGAAAGGGCCGTTGGTGGTGCTGCTCACGGCCGGTCAGGAAAGGTTCGAGGTCGAGGGGACGCTGGCGCTGACGCGGCTTCTCCACCGACTGCTCACCGAGCGTTCACCAGCCTTGACGCGAATACTCGACGAGGTGGTTGTCATCGTTGTGCCGTCACTCGATCCGGACGGAACCGATATCTCTGCCGAGCAGTTCGCCGGGAGTCCCGGTTCGACACCCGTGGCGATAAATCGGAATGGCGACGGCGAGCTTGGGCGCGATTTTGATGCCTTTACGCTGGTCGAGACGCAGTTGCTGGTCGACAAAGTCCTCAATCAGAGGCGACCGCACGTCTGGTACAACGTGCGGCAGGGGGGGACGGCCGGTTCGAAGCCGATCTATCTGACTACTTCGCTCCTTGCCAGACAACTGCTGCGGAACGGCCGGATCGAAGCGAAGAAGGAGCGGCTTGGGAGTCCGGCGGCCTGGGCTCGGCAGCATGCGACGCTCTACATCGAGGCTCAGGCAGCGGGGCGCGGGGTATCCTCCACTCTCTCCGCGTCAAAATCCGGCCCGGCGCCCTCCGCAGAGCTTGCCAACCTGCTGCCGATCGAGTCCGCCGCCTTCAACTTTCTGGAGCAGGTATTGCAACACAGTGGGGCGATTATGGCGGAACGCCACCGGCTGGTGACGCCGCACGCTGCCAGTGGGCGAGAACGACGTTGGCCTGCTGCCTACCTCCTGCCTGAACCGATGGTCCCCGACTCGATCAGTCAGGCCTACCAGCGGTTGACTGATGGACTGCGCGAGGTGACCGGGAATGAAGATGAGCAGCATGCGAAGACCGAGGCGCTCTATAACGAAGCGGTCGCGGAGCCATCGACGAGCCGGGAGATCAGATACTTTTACCAGACCGAAGGGCTCGACCGGATGCTGGCTATTCTCAAACGTGGCGGTATCGAGGTGCGACGGACCGATCAGGAGTTGACGCTCAATGGACGGACTTGGCCGCGGGGAACCCATATCGTCAGAATGGATCAGCCATTTGCCGCGTTCGCTCACGAGCTTCTCGATTCCTTGTCCGGGGAGAGCCTCGGCGGAGGTTCGCTGCCGCTCCTGCTCAATGTGGAGGTGGTGCGGGTCGATGAGCCAGTGCAAGTCGAATCGAGGCCGGAACCAATGGCCGTGGTTATCCAGGAACGGGTGCGCGAAAACGGCGGAGTCCGGGTCGGGGTCTACCGTGCTCAACCGGCCGTGGCAGACGAGGGCTGGATCCGCTGGCTCTTCGATCAGTACCGGTTTGGGTATGTTTCGCTAACGGAAAAGGAGCTTGGTGAACCGGATATGGCGACCCGATTCGACGCGCTTATTCTGCCTGATCAGGCGGTCTGGGAGCTCGAGCGGGGACGGGCCGCCGGCGCCGCGGCCGGTGGCATTGGAGCCGCCGGAATTCGGGGGTTGCGCGGATTTGTCGAGGCGGGGGGGACCCTGATCACCTTCAACCGGGCCTCTGTCTTTGCGGTGCGCCATTTGAAGTTGCCCATCCGGACGCGGGTCGGATCTGGGGCCGGGTCAGCCTCGATTCTGCGCATTGAGGTCGACCCGGCTGATCCGCTCGCTCTTGGGGTAGGCAAAGAGTCGATCGCCTGTTTTGAGAATGGACCCGTCTTTGAGGTCACGGATCAGCAGAGAGCGCGAGTCGTTGCCCGCTATCCGGTCGGGAAGGGGCGCCCGCTTTGGCTCGATGGTCAGGGCCCCTCCCTGGCCCAACTGGGTGACCGGGCGGCCCTGGTCGAGGTCCGGCTCGGGCGAGGACGCGTGATTCTCTTTGGTTTCCGGCCACTCTACCGTGGGCGCAGTCTGGCAAACTACCCGTTTATCTTTAACGCCCTCATGACCAGTGGGCGTTCCGGTAATCAGTGATGCGCCCTCGTGCTCCGCGCGATGAGGCGTGCCAGACCCTGCTGACGGGAGAGCAGGGAGACCATCAACTGGCGCGTCGCCGGTTGGAAGGCGAGGCGCCGCAGCAGCGAGACGGCCCGGTAGCGCCGGCTGAAGAGAGAGCGGTGACGTTCGTGATACTCGGCAATCATCAGCATCGCGTCCGCAGGCGAGGCGGCCCCTGATTTAGCTGCCGATTTAGCGGAAAGGTGGCGGTCGATGACCTGCGCGGCCAGTTCACCGCTCGAGAGGGCGAGGAGCATGCCGCTGCCGGTGAAGGGGTCGATAAAAGCGCTGGCGTCACCGACGGCGAGGACGCCAGCCATGGTCTGCTGGCGTCCGTAGGTGATCGGACCGGTTCCGTGCCACTCGCCGGCGGCAGTGGCCACCGCCAGCCGGGCCCGGGCCGCCGGATTGGTG
>JBEAVZ010000324.1:0-6977 GCA_041160645.1 Acidobacteriota bacterium | reverse complement strand
ATAGTTATCGGGCGTCTGGCCAGGAAACTCGGGCCAGGCCACACTCCGACCATCATCTCGTTACTGCTCCATGGCCTTCAAAAAGATCTCTTCGAGGGAATCACGTTTGTAATTGAGTCGCCGGATCTGTACCTGCCTCTCCCCGGCCAGGCGGTAGAGGTCGCGAACTTCAAGGTTCTCCGGCATGATGACCTTGAATCGCTGCTGCCCGGTCTGGGCATACTCAGCTCCGAGCGCCGCAATCGCCTCGGCAAACTCTGGCGTCGCGCCGCGGGTCTCGAGTTCAACAAACTTACGGTTGGCCTTGCGCTCCGCCTCGAGGTCACAGTTGGCGGCAATCTGGCCATCCTTGAGAATCAGAATCTCGTCACAGCACTCCTCGACATCCCGCAGGAGATGTGAGGAGAGAACGATCTGCGTTTTGCCGGAATCACGGATCTCACGAATCAGCTCGAGCATCCGCTTGCGGGCTGGCGGATCGAGCCCATTGGTCGGCTCATCCAGAAAGATCAGCCGCGGCCCGTGGACGATCGCCTGGGCCAGCTTCGCCAGTTGCTTCATCCCCAGCGAGTAGGTGCCAACCTTGCGGTAACGCGCCTCGCCAAGACCAACGTAGAAGAGGGCCTCGTGCGCCCGCTCGAGCGCGGCCTCTGGGGGCAACCCCGACAACTCGCCCATCAAACGCACGAAATGGACCGCCGTCATCTCGCCCAGATAGGCGTCCCGCTCCGGCATATAACCGATCACGGTTCGCACCTCCCGCGCCGCACTCCGGATATCAAAACCGAGAAGCCGCGCCGTTCCGGAGGTTGGCTTGTAAAAGCCGAGCAATGTATGGATGAGCGTCGTCTTGCCGGCGCCGTTCGGCCCGAGCAGGCCCGTACACCGCCCACGCAGGACCCCCTCGAGATCCCGCAGAATGACCCGCTTTCCGAACTCGATCCGCAGTCTGTGCAGCTCAATCATCGGCTCACTCAGGGGTCGAGCGGCGGCTTCGAGGGACTGTTTGTTCATACCGTTGATCACCACGCTACCTGCCTGTCGCCACTGCCGGAGTGGCGGCCTTGAGCAACCGAATGTTGCCATTGATGCCGTGGAACTCCATCTCCGCTCCACCCGTGCCAATCCGCGCCTCATAGCCGCCCTGTCGCTCATCATCCCGGGGCTGGAAGCCCGGCAGATCCGAAGTCACCTCGCCGTTGTTGCCCCGGGCGACCATCGTCGCGTTGACCTCGCCTGCAAAGCGCAGCGTGATCTGACCGTTGATTCCGTTCATCTCGATCGGACTCCCCGTGTAGCGCCTGATCGTGATGTCGATCTCGCCGTTCTGACCAGTCACTTCAACCGGGCCGGTCTGACTGGCCACCCGCAGGTGACCATTTACCCCGCTCACATCGAGACTCCCCTCGATCTGGTCGAGATCCACTCCGCCATTGATCCCGCGCCCGATGAAGTCGAGCTGCTTCGGCAGCCGCACCACCACCCGCTGCCGCCCCTCCGGCATCTTCTTGAAGGCCGAGAAGAGGCTCTTCTCATCCCCCTCACGGTAGACGCGCAGCATTGCCTCCTTATAGTCGATGACGATCCGGTTGTAGTCGAGATCCTCACGCCGGTTGGCCGAACGGATCACCAATATCTCCGCCGTTTCACCATCAGTGCTCTCCACCCGCACCGGACCATTGATCCCGAAGACCTGGAAGGTCGACGGCGGAGTCAGCACATACTTGCGGCGGATCTCCTCGCGGATGGGCAGATCGTACCCGTCCTTGTCCGGTGCCTCGATCTTAACCGTCGCGTCGTTATCGCCATTCAGGATCACCACCCCGCGGCTATCGGCAACTTCTGTGCCTGGCGAACCAGACGCCTTGGCCGATGGAGACGCCGCGGCCGAGTCGCTCCGCCGGCAGGCCGTCAAACCTCCAATAAGCACCAGCCCGCCGACTACCCAGAGCAACAGCCCCTTCTCTGTCCTCCTCCTGCTCATCATCATCAGATCTCCCTCCCTCGATCCCGTCATTAAATATTATCGTTTCTCGATACGATCTGCGCCGGATCGATGTTTCAGCAAAATCCGCGGGAACTCGGTGCCTCTTCCCCCGACAACTACTCAGACTTTTCCGACGGCAGTGTCCAGGCCAGAACCATCGACGGCAGGCTCATCGCCAGGATCAGAAAAGAAAAGATCGGCCCCTGCCACAACTCCGATGGCCTCGTTGCGGAGATCCCTGACTCATTCCGCAGCAGCCAGTGCCCCAGCGAAAAGAGAAGAATCGTCACCCCAAACATATATCGATAAGCGGAGAGATAAGCCGCGTTCCGCAGCCCAATCAGCCGCTCATCCAGCAGCTCATCGGGGGCATCCGCAATGTGGCGCACCGATCTCCGCAGGATGAAGTAAAGATAGAGAAGCCCTGCCAGAATGAACGCCTCCAGATAGGTGCGCAGCTTTGTCCCACCAAAGAGGTGGCTGATCGCGATCAGCGTCGCCAACACCGAGTGAACCAGCACCAGCCCACGTCGCACTTTCTGGTCTCTCAACCGTGTTGGCTGCTGGTCCGCCAGACTCTTCACCACCTCGTCGCGCGTCACTCCCTCCACCCAAAAGAACTTCTTCCCCGTCTTTTTTTCCGTCTCTTGCATATCCGCTGCCCTTCTTTCTATTCCTGATCAATTCAGATCTTTAAAGTTCATCCCGCTCACTTGGCAAACGCCACGCCAGCACCAGCGCCGGCAGGGCCGCGGCCAGTAACGGGAACATCACTCCGAACAGTGTCACCACGAGAAATGATGTCTCGGTCCGGGCATTTTTGAAAAAAATTAATGAGAACCCGAGGAGACAACCAGCGGCGCTAAGAATCTTATAGGCGGAGTAATGCGCCCCATCACGCAACTCAACCATCCGCTCATCCAGCCACTCTTCCTTCGCCTCCGAGATGAACCGCACCGACCGACACAATACTGTATAGAGCCAGACGAGGAGCATCATTGGCACCAGCTGAACAGTCATGGCAACCAGGAGACTGTCCTGACCGAACCGATCCAGCAGCCCAAAATGATGGATGAGGCAAGTTCCCGGCATCATCGCCAGGAGAAGCACGTAGAGGCTGACGATCTGCCTTCGAAACCCCTGATCACGCAGTCGGGTCGGCTGGCGATCTTCCAGACTTCTGATCACTTCAGACCTCCTGGCTCCGGTGAACCAGTTATAGTTATTCCACCTTCGATTAGCCATCTCTCCTCACTTTCTGATCACGAACCTCGAAGGGCTCGATCGAAAAAATATCCCCAACCTCCAGTTCGAGGATCCCGGCAATCCGCAATGCCAGCACCAGGCTTGGACTGTACTCACCTCGCTCCAGATATCCAATCGTCTGGTAGTGAACACCCACGGCATCCGCCAGCTGCTGGCGCGTCAAGCCCTTCGCCAACCGCAACTCCTCAACCCGATTGAATACTGGATCCTCTTTTTGTCGGCTCATGCGATGTATAATAAATGCTATGTAGCATTAATACAACAAAAAATTCGGGATATTTTTCCAGTGATGTCAAAGAGCGCCGAGTTGATGGTGGACGAGCAAAAGCCGGGGAGAGAGCGTCTCCTCCCCGGCTGGCCGATCCGTGATGATGGGGTCACTTCTTGAGGTTGAAGATAGACCCGAGACCAGTCGCTCCCGGAAGAGCGAGGAAGTCGGAAGGACTGATGCCGAGGGGACCATCCTCGGAGTTGACGGAGAAGATCAGGCGATCTTCAAAAGCGTAGACATAGACGAGGCCGGCCTTGCCATTGAGGAGGGCGTTGATGGCCGTGCCCTTATCCCCGGCCAGCTTGCCAATCGTCTTGGTGAGCGTGCCGAGATCCTGGTAGACGATCGCCGAGAAGTTGGGCTGCTTGTCGGCCGGCAGGGTCGCCTTGAACTTGGTCGACTGGAGGATCGAGTTGCCCCCCTCGCGATACTTGAGCGCGTTCTCGACGAGAGTGCGGCTCGGTCCGGCAATCAGGTAACCGTGCGCGAAGAGGTAATCGGCCTCGAGTCCGAAATCGAGCGACTTGATCTTGTAGAAGGTCTTCTCCCCATCGACCTCCTTCGAGAGATCGAGACCGAGCTTGCCTTCGGCTTTGATCTGCTGATCGAGTTTGGCGACGATCAGCTCGATGGTGCGCTGGAGCCGTTCCGGCTCATCGACCTCGAAGATGGCCTTCCACGATGGAATCGGAAGAATCGGTCCATCGATCGCCAGCGCGTATTCGCTGCCAAGCGGCCCGGCAAGATCCGCCCGCAGATCGATGCCCTCCGCAGACTGGAAGGCGACCAGCGCGTCCCAGGATTTGGGATTGGTCGATCTGATCGTCGCGAAGAGATCGTCGACGATCGCGGTCGGCTCCTTGACGACAAAGGCTGAAACGAGCGCGGCCTTGGGTGAGATGAACTCGAGCGCCCCCATTGGACCGGGTGTGGCCAGCCAGGAGGTGATCCCGTGATCATTCTGGCGGAAGCTGACGATAGCCCGGTTGGAGGGTCGACCATCTTTCTCCTTCACCTCGACGATGAAGTAGCGCAGATTGTCGAAGCCGATCTGGCGGGCAAAGGCGGTTTCGTCGGCGCTGTTGTGGTCTGCTTCAAGGGCGGGAACAATGAGTCTTTCCAGGTCAGCCGCGATGAGCAGCCCCGCTCCCTCGCGATAGATGTCAGAGATCCTCGCGTGGAATGGATTGGCCGTGAAGGCGCGGCTTGCCGGCGCATCGATGCGCCCGGCGAGCCGCTGCAGATCGGCGACGCGGGGCGAGGCGGCGAGCAGATCGGGGCCAAGCCAGACATAGATCCGGTCAGCCGCGCCGTCCCTGGCACGCGGGGCAACATAGGTCCGCGGATCATCGATCAGCACCACCCCGGTCGCATCAGCGCCAGCGGCGGCGATCTTCTTCTCGATGAAGCTGCGCAGGCCGGCGCCGTCACGCAGATTGGCGATGAGCAGGAGATCGCCCTGCCCCTTGCGCTGCGCGTCGATCTCGGCTCCAAAGGTGATCTCGTCTCCAAGATAGCTGCCAAAATCGCGCGCAAAGGCGAGCGCCTGGTCGACACCGCGGCGACTGGACTGGCTGGCGGGTGACGACTGTTCCTTCTCCCACCAAGCCTTCAGCTCCGGACTCTTCTCGATATTCTCGGTGAGGATCTGGTTGGCCTGGACAAGGGTCGCCGAGATGTTCGGAAGACCGAGGTAGAGGGCCGTGCGCTCCGGCATGAGGTCGAGCAGTTGGGTCGTGAAGCGGTTGCCGGGCAGGGAGACCTGCTGGTCGATCTGCTCGCGGAGCGTGGCGACCTGATCGAGCATCTTCTGATACTTGGCCGAGTTGCGGCTCCAGGAGATCTCCTGACTGATCGGCACGCGCTCGATGCTGGCGTGGGTGGTCAGCTGCTCACCCGGTTTGATGGTCTGGGCACGACCACCCTGATCGAGGCTGAGCTGACCGTCAACGACCGAGAGCCGGTCGCCCTTGGTGCCACGATTGACAGCGAAGATTGTTCCATCGGCATTGAGGCGCGACTCATCGGTGGCGACGACCAACCGGTTCCGCGCGCCCGCTCCGGCCTCGACAATGATGGCCCCGCGATCGAGTTTGAGGATCGTCCCACCACCAAGGCTGGCCTGGCTGGCGAAACCAAACTCACCCCGCTCGCCAAGCTCGACCGTCGAACCATCGTTGAGCCGAACCAGCGCCCGCGCGCCCCGTGCGGTGCGCAGTCTCTCGCCGGCAAAGACCTTTTCGCCGCTCCGGAGGGCCACGGTGCGCTGGTCGGTGAGGCGATAGACCTCGCCATCCGCCGCCTCGACCACCCCATTCAGGATCCCGGAGTTGCTGTTAAAGCGCTGCCAGAGTGGCCAGCTGAGAAGCCCGACGGCCAGTACCGCGGCTGCCGCGATCCCCCATTTCAGGGCGGCCAGTCGGGAAGCCTTGCGTTCAATCTTCACCTTCTGGAAGGCCAGTTGTCGGGCTGTCTCATTGCCGTGTCGCGCCACTTTGAGCGCCCGCCGACAGGGGACGCACTCACCGAAGTGGTCCTCGATCAGCAGGGTCCGCGCCGGAGCGAGGCGACCGTCGAGATAGGCTGGAATGAGGGCCTGAAAGTCGTCGCAACTCCGCAGATGTTCGACCGGAGTGACTCCGGTCTCGACCGCCGCCTGCTCACTGGCCAATCGCTGCCAGACTCGCGCCGCGGCGCTGCGAACCACCGAATCGGAGAGGTGCTCGGCCCGCATCTCCGCGGTCACGTCGTCCAACAGCTCATCGATCTCACGCTCTGTTCTCTTCATCGATCTCCCTCCTTCTCCTGATTCGCAGTTTCCGTCAAGTTTCCGATGTAGTCACCAAGCTCGCGGCGCACCCGCGCCCGGGCGCGGTGCAGGACCACCCCGACGACCATCGGGGAGGTGCCCATCAGCTCGGCAATCTCCTGGTTGCCATACCCCTCAAAGTACTTGAGAACAAACATCGCCGCGCTCTTCTCGCCAAGATGGGTGATGGCGCGGCGAATTGTCGCGCGTAACTCCTGCCGGGCCTGGGTGGCTTCCGGGTTGAGCTCTCCGCTCCCGACGGGCAGCGCACTGAGATCGTCCATTTGTACGAGAGGGGAGCGCCCCCGCTGTCGCAGCAGGTCGAGCGAGGCGTTGACGGCCGCCCGGCTGAGGTAGCTTGCCGGGTTGGGCTCGAGGTCGACGGTCTCACGACGCGACAAGCGGAGAAAGACGGTCTGCAGGACATCCTCAGCATCCATGAGGTTTCCGGTGACGCGGTAGGCGAGCCGGAAGACGCGGTCGTGGTGGGCGCGGTAGAGCGATTCCAGATCTTTCGATACGGTTAGCTCATCGGTCTTCCCACCCGGTATGGCTCTCAATTGTGGCATCTGTGCGACCAATTGGATCTCCCCTTTCATTCTGGTTCTCACTTGACTAAACGATGGGGGAGGAGGGGGATTAAC
>JBEAVZ010000096.1:0-12176 GCA_041160645.1 Acidobacteriota bacterium | reverse complement strand
GTCCACTACTCCCAGCGGAAGGCCGTCGAGCTTCGCGATGCCGGTTACACGGTCGTCATCATTGGCGACAAGGATCACCCGGAGATCCGCGGAATCCTCGGCTATATCGATAACAAGGCCTTTGTCGTCAAGTCGGTCGACGAGGCGGCGGCCCTGCCATTCACCGATCGCATCGGCACGATCGCCCAGACCACCATCAGCCCGAAGAAACACCAGGCGATCATCGACGTCCTCCGCCAGCGGGGGCGCGAGGTGCGCGTCTGTGAGACGATCTGTGACGCGACCGAAGAGAACCAGAAGGCGATCCGCACCCTCTCGGGCGAGGTCGACATGCTCTACGTCATCGGGGGCCGCCACAGCGCCAACAGCAATAAACTGGTCGAATCGGCGCGCGAGAAGTGTCCGCGGGCCGTGCTCATCGAGACCGCCGAAGAGATCGATCCGGCCGATCTGCGCGGGGTGCGCCGCGTCGGGATCAGCGCCGGGGCTTCGACCCCCGACTGGATGATCCAGCGGGTCGTCGACACTCTCCGCCGGCTCTCCGAGGTCTCCGCGCCGGCATAGTCCGCCTGAGCCTGGCCGGCCCCGGAGGCCGTCTTTTCGCGAGATGTTCACTTTTACGCTGTCGCATTGGCAAAAGGCCGGGCAAGGAGTATGATGAGCTTTCGCATCTTCAGGCATAGACGGAGAACCGTCAGCTGGGTTCTCTGATATGCCTTCCGATTCGCATGAGCGATTCGGGTAGTTCTCCCAGGAGGAAGTCCACTTTAAATGTCAACAAATAACCCTAACCCGTCCGCTCCGGAAAACGGCGAAGTTGATCCGCTCAACCAGCCCGCGGCCGAGAGCGCTCAACCGGCTGCCCCGGCAGCTGAAACCGTCTCCACCTCTTCCAGTTCGGCCAATGACGACGCCGCTTTCTCATCCGACCCGATGGCCGATGATGATGGCGGTGATTTTTCCATGGAAGACTTTGCCGCCATCCTCGCCGCTCACGAGCAGAACAATCGCTCTGAGATCAGCGAGAATGAAGTGGTCAAGGGCCGTGTGATCAAGATCACCGACCAGGCCGTGATCATCGATGTCGGCTTCAAGTCCGAGGGAATCGTCCCGCTCGCCGAGTTCAAGGAGGGTGACACCGTCACCGTCGCCCCAGGCGACGAGGTCGATGTCTTTGTCAAGCAGCTTGAGAACTCCGAAGGCTACGTCGAACTCTCCCGTGTCGATGCTGAACGCAAGCACACCTGGGAGCAGATCGAGCTGGCCTACAAGACCCAGGCCATCATCACCGGCCGGGTCATTGACCGCATCAAGGGTGGACTCCGCGTCGAGATTGGCCGCATCCAGGCCTTCCTCCCCGGCAGCCAGGTCGATATTCGCCCGGTGCGCAACCTCGATATCTATCGCAACAAGGATATCGAAGTGC
This sequence comes from Acidobacteriota bacterium, assembly GCA_041160645.1. GTDB lineage: Bacteria > Acidobacteriota > Blastocatellia > RBC074 > RBC074 > CAIOZW01. The sequence continues at coordinate 10,750 of JBEAVZ010000096.1, read as the reverse complement.
GGGTCCTCAAGGTCAACAAGAAGCGTGGCAATATCGTCCTCTCCCGCAAAGTTGTCCAGGAAGAGCAGATCAACGGCAAGAAGAGCGAGACGCTCAAGAACCTCGAGGAGGGCATTATCGTCGAGGGTCAGGTCAAGAACCTGACCGATTACGGCGCCTTCATCGATCTTGGCGGCATCGACGGGTTGCTCCACATCACCGATATGTCCTGGGGCCGCATGCAGAATCCGCATGAGCTGCTCAAGATCGGTGAGAATGTGCAGGTCAAGGTTCTCAAGTTCGACCGCGACAAGGAGCGGGTCAGCCTCGGTCTCAAGCAGCTGACTCCGGATCCGTGGGCGACGGCGATCGAGCGCTACCCGGTCAACAACCGGGTCAAGGGCAAGGTTGTCTCGCTGACCGATTACGGCGCCTTCATCGAGCTCGAGCCGGGCATCGAAGGGCTTGTCCACGTCACCGAGATGAGCTGGTCAAAGCGGGTCAAGCACCCGTCCAAGCTCCTCACGATCGGCCAGGAGGTCGAGGCCCAGATTCTCGAGGTCGACCAGGGCGCGCGCCGCATCAGCCTCGGACTCAAGCAGATCGAGCCCAATCCGTGGGAGACTCTCCCGCAGCGTTATGGCATCGGGACCCGCATCAAGGGTCGGGTGCGCAACCTGACCGACTTTGGCGCCTTCATTGAGATCGAGGAGGGGATCGATGGACTCGTCCACGTCTCCGATATCTCGTGGACCAAGCGGATCAAGCATCCGAGTGAGTCGCTCAAGAAGAACCAGGAGGTCGAGGCGGTCATCACGGCGATCGACGTCGAGAACCGTCGCCTCTCCCTCTCGATCAAGGACCTCGAGCCCAATGCCTGGGAGCGTTTCTTTGACGAGCACCGCCTTGGCGATGTCGTCAATGGCAAGGTGACCCGTTTCGCCAACTTCGGCGCCTTCGTCGAGTTGGAGGATGGAATCGAGGGACTCTGCCACGTCTCCGAACTCTCCGACGATCATGTCGAGAAGCCGGAAGACGTTGTCAAGACCGGTCAGGTCATGCAGTTCAAGATCCTCAAGATGGAGCGTGAACAGCGCAAGATCGGACTTTCGGTCAAGGCCGTTGGCAAGGATGAGCCGATTACCGAGTCCCGCAACTACACGTCAGCCGATGGCGGTATGGCGAGTCTCGGTGAGATTGCCGGTCTCAGCTCCAGCTCCTCGAGCGACGAGTCCTGAGACAGCAGTCCTGAACTATGCTGATCAAGTCTGGGGAGTACCGGTCAATTTTGACCGGACTCCCCGGACTTTTCATAGCTTTACGACCCGATCCGCACGACGACTATGCAAAAACGATCTCTCACCACGATTCTGATCATTGGTCTGATCCTCTTTGCCCTTTTTGTTGTCAGCCTCTTCTCGTTCATGACCATAGTCTCCGATGACGAGCCGATGGCGGGGCTGTCGGGGAGCGGAGCAAAGATTGCGATGATCCCGGTCGAGGGAGTGATCGACGATCAGATGGCCAAGAATGTCAATCGCTATCTGAAGCAGTATGGTGATGACTCCCGGGTCAAGGCGATCATCCTCCGGGTCGACAGCCCGGGGGGAGGCGTCTCCGCCTCGCAGGAGATCTACACCGAAGTCCGGCGTCTGAAAGCCGACAAGAAAAAGAAGATCGTCGTCTCGATGGGGTCGGTCGCCGCCTCCGGAGGCTACTATCTGGCCTGCCCGGCCGATATGATCTTTGCCAATCCGGGCAGCGTTACCGGCAGTATCGGCGTCATCGCCGAGTGGATCAACTATAAAGACCTGGCCGAGTGGGCGAAGATCAAACCAGTTGTCTTCAAGAGTGGCGAGTTCAAGGATACCGGTTCACCCACCCGTGATCTGACCGACCGTGAAAAAGTCTACTTTCAGTCGATGATCGACGAGTTGAACGGACAGTTTGTGAAGGCGGTTCTCGAAGGCCGGCAGGGACGGGGAGAGGCGGGGAACGAGATCAATGAGGAGCGTCTGCGGGCCCTTGCCGATGGGCGGGTCTACACCGGCGCGACAGCGCTGCGCAACGGGCTGATCGACGCGGTCGGCAATTACGAAGACGCGCTTCGCCAGACTGCGGAGATGGTCGGCATCAAGGGGCGGCCGACGGTCGTCTCTCCACCGAAAGAGCGGGAGCCCTTCCCGCTGCTCGATCTGCTGCTTGGCGCCGCCAAGATCGGCAATTTTTCTCCAGCCCAATTGCCGAAGAGTCTCAGCGAGGTTGATACATCGATCAAATTCAAGTATCAATGGAGATAGTGTCGCTGGGGCCAGACGACCGCGATCGCTGGTTGGGATTGCTGAGTTGGGCCGGAAAAACGGCGAACTCCGCGCTGATGTTGATCGCGCAGATTTTGATCGCGCAGATTTTGATCAAGTTGGATCAAGTGGGTCATTGAGGATGATTGACCATTTAAGTCGATCAGCCCGGGCAGACCTGCAGAGTTAGACCACCATACACAGAAAAGACAGAGCAGAAGTGGTTGAGAAGGCGGCATCGTCGAGGCTGTTCCGCCGCTTCGTCCATTTCACAAAGCCTGACGGTCGACACCGAGATAGCGCAGTTTGCCGACATCGATGTCAGCTGGCGACCTGATAGTCAGCACAGTACCGGGGCCTTGCCAGTGCAGGAGAAGAGAAGTCACAATCGTCACGCCGGATCATTTCACCGATCACCGGAGGAAAGATGACAAAAGCAGAATTGGTTGACGAGGTTGCTCTTGCCGCGAATCTGACCAAGAAGGACTCAGAAGTAATTGTCGATGAGGTCTTCAAGAACATCATTCAAGCCCTCAATCGCGGCGAGAAGATCGAGCTGCGTGGCTTTGGTTCATTTCGAGTAAGGCAGCGGAAAGCCCGTCGTGGGCGCAATCCAAAGACCGGGACGCCAGTCGACATCCCGGCGAAGATGGTCCCCTATTTCAAGCCTGGTAAAGAGCTGAAAGAGTTGATCAATCCGGACGACGCCGGGCTCGATTTCGATGAAGAGGATGATGATGAATAGACGATGAACCTCTCGGTTCATCGTCCTTTTATGCTGATCGGGGCGCGGCGTCCCCGGCCGGATCGGGCAGACTGTCAGCGCCGCCACCCACCGCCAACATTACCTTGCCATTGACGCAAAAGACCTGAAGAAGATGGTCAACCGATCCCTGTTTCGGCGTACCGCGGCCGGAGGTCTGCCGCAGCTCCCGAACAGAGTCGGCTGAATCCTACTGCCCCTCGTCTGGCAGTCGGCGCAGCACATAGACTCCACCGGAGAGGCTCCCGAGGTAGAGTCGACGCGGATCGAAAGGATCACCAGCGATCGTCCGGAAGAGGGCGCTTGGCAGGTGCGAGAGGTCGAGCCTGACCCAGTTTTCGCCGCGATCGGTCGAGTGATAGATACAGCTGCGGATCTCATCGGCGAGGAATAGTTCATCGGGATAGAGCTCATTGATCCGGATCGCGCTTGCCCGGGTGTGGAGAGGCATGCCGCCGCCGCGTTGTTCCCAGGTCTGTCCGCCATCGAAGGAGCGAAAGAATCCGCCAGTAGTTCCGGCGTAGATCGTCCGCGAGGTTCGTGGATCGAAGGTGAGGGACCGGATAGCGAAATGTTCATCCCCAAGCCTGCGGTGGCTGAAGGTCCTTCCGTTGTCTTCCGAGATGTAGAGCCCTTCTTCGGTTCCGACGAGGATCAGCCCGGCCGTCTGGTGGCTGGTCGCCACCGCCTTGATGTGCGGCTCGCGCTCGTAGGCCTCCTTTTTGAGCTTGAGTCGTCGCCAGCCGAGCTCTTCATTCTCGGTCAGGTAGAGGCCATCCCAGGCCGAGGCGATCAGCCATTCGCGTCGCGACGCGGGGCTGGGTGGCTGGTCGGCGCGCGGATTGAAGGAGTTGATCGAGAAGACCTGGCTCCGCAGATCGACCCGCGCGGGATCAGCCGGCCTGGCCGGCGTGACAGCTGGTTGTGTCTTCTGGATGGCTGTTGCCCGAATGGCTGCTGGGCGCCGGACTGGTTGTCGGGACTGGCGAACTTTGGGGCGTGGTTTAACTTCAACTGGAGGGTCGGGGGGGGGGAATGCGGCGAACTTCACGCCAGGTCTCGCCCTGATCGTCCGAGCGGAAGATGCCCTGGTTGGTTCCGGCGTAGATGGTGTTGGTCAGGGCTGGTGACTGATGGAGCGAATAGACATCACGCCGTCCCAGCCCGTTGAGGGCCTGCTTCCAGGTCAGTCCGCCATCGGCGCTGATGAAGAGGCCGCTCGACTCGCCATCGAAGAGAATACCGGCATAGATGCGGCCACGCTCGAGGCGATCGGCGAGCACCGCGCCCACCTGGCGGTTGATGAAGCCATCGTTCGATGACTGCCACGTCTCGCCCCCATCCTGGCTGATCAGGACTCCGCCATCTTCAGTGCCGATAAAGACGCGATCCGGGCGGGCCGGGTGGATGGCGACACTGTTGATCAGCAGGTGTTCTGAAGTGACCCGGCGCCAGCTCTCGGCCATGCCATAGAACTTCGAGAGCCAGAGCCCCTCGGTCGTCCCGGCAAAGATCACCTCCGGTCGGGTGGGGTGGCGGTAGATGATCTGGGTCCGCCGACTCTCGGTGGGAATTCCTTTAAACTTGGTCCAGGTTGCGCTGGCATCGAATGATCGATAGATGCCGCTGCAGGCGCTGATCAGAATCGTGTTGGGAGTGTTCTCCTCGATCTGGATCGAAAAGATATCGGAGTCGTCGAGCATACCGGTTGCCGCTGAACCGGCGAGTTGCCAATTGCGCCCGCCGTCGAGGGTCTTCCAGGGCAGGTGGCTCGTGCCGACATAGATGATCTCGGCGGCGCGCGGATCGATGGCGACGGAGTGGAAACCGCGCATCTCCGATCGGCCCGGTGGACTGATCTTCTCCCAGCGGGCCCCGGAGTCGTGGGTTCGGTAGACGCCATCGAGCGCCGCGACGGCCAGCACCCGCGGGTCGCTGGCCGACTGCGCCACTCCCCGAATCGGTTTATCTTGCAGTCCGGCGACGGCACGCCAGCTCAGGCCATCGTCATCGCTGACGAAGAGCCCCCCGCCACGGTCGTTCTCGCTGAGAGCGGTAATTGCTTTGAGGCTCACAAAGAGGCGGCGCCGCTCCTGCCGGTCGAAGAGGATCGCGGTCACCGTCTGCCCGGCGATTCCCGGGCCGGGCTGGAGATTCTGCCAGAACTTGCCGCCATCGAGTGATTGGTAGAGTTGTCCATCGCTCGTCCCGGTGAGAACCCGGTCCGGGTTGCGTGGATCGGTCACCAGGACGGTGACGTCTCCGCCATATGGTCCCGTCAACTGCCAGAGACGATCAGGACCACTCCGGATGGTCGTAATCCGGTCCCCGCTGTCACCCCGGCGGGTGAGTGGCGGGCCATCGCCAAGATTCTGACCGCTGACGGTCAGGCAGATGGCGAAGACGAGGGGCGTCGCGAGCAGAAGATGTTGGCAGTAACGCAAAAACTGATGCATCGATCCTTACTCCAAAGCAATCAGGGAAACTGACTAATTGTAAAACACCGCCGGATGATTGAAAATGAGAACTCTTGACGCTTACAGTGGGCGCCAGACCCGGAGCGCGCGGAAGCGCACCAGGTTGTCTGGCAATCTGGCAGAGATAACGCGCTTTACCGCGGCAGGAGATGTATCGCGGATGCCGATCGATAAAAAGTGCCCCGGATGACCGGCCCCTACGGGGCCCCTGCGCTGAGATGATGACTATGAAATACCTGTTGACGTTCGTCCTGCTCCTCATGCTTCTTCTGTCCGGCTCCAACCCGGTGGTCGCCCAGGCGACGCGTCTGCCGGACCATCCGGTCACCCTCCCCGAGCTGAATCTGTTGTTGAAGCGATCAGTGGGGCGCGATCTGACCGAGGCAGTGCTGGCGGCCCACATCGAGCGGGTCGGCATCGATTTCGATCCGACCGCGGAGGCCGTGAAGCGGCTCCGTGCCAACGGCGCCCACCAGCACCTGATCAACACGATCAAGCGCCAGGCTGAGAAGCTGCTCGACGCGGGGGGCAAGGTCGTCCGCACCGGGCCGCCACCGGTCGATCCTTTCATCGAAGAGACGCGCCGCGCCGTTCGCGACTATCTCGATGAACTACCCGACTTTATCTGCAATCAGACCGTGGAACGTTACTACGATTTTGAGTCCCGCGGCGCCTGGGACAAGGCCGACACCCTGACCTATGAACTGACCTACAATCGCAAACGCGAGTCCTACAAACCGATCAACGCGATCGGGCGGCCCGTCACCAGGGCCCTCGAGCAGTCGGGGGGCGCCTACTCGACCGGGGACTTCGCCTCGGGGCTCGCTTCACTCTTCGATGCCGAGACCAAAACCATCTTCAAGCCGGCTGGCAAGGACCGTCTCGGCAACCACCCGACCGTGCTCTACGATTTCACCGTCGAGCAGCCCAACTCGAAATTGAGCCTATCCGCCGATGGGGCGCCGACCATCATTGTTGGCTACAGCGGGACCATCTGGATCGATGAGGAGTCGAAGCGGGTTCTGCGCATCGATCAGGCCGTCAATGATCTCCCACTCAGCTATCCGGTCACCAATTCGGAGAGTTCGGTCGATTACGATCTGGTCCGTCTGCGGGGCATCGAGGTCGATTTTCTGCTGCCGATCCGCGCCGAGTTCATTATTGCCGATCGCCGGCAACGCCGGTACTTCCGCAATCTGCTCGCATTCAAGTTTTATCGGAAGTTCGAGACCGACATCAAGATCATCGATGAGACGCCGCCCGAGAAGCCGGGGCACCAGTAGGTCTGTGGCGGTGGGTCAGTTCTTCCGAAAGAAGATCACGTATTCGTGTTTGAAGATATAGAAGCCGCCGGCCAGGGCGCGGTAGCGCCAGATCTGGCCGAGGTTGCGCTTGGCGCGGTTGCCCTGCATGTCTTTGACGACGATGCTCTTCAGCTGGTAGCCGCGTTTCAGCACCTCTTCGGCGCACTGGAAGCCGAGGGGGATCCAGGTTCCTTTTTCATAGATATCGCCAATCACGAGGACCAGGTATCTTTTGCTTTCAAGGAACCGGGTCGCCAGATCGACCACCTGGCCAAACCGCTCCAGAAATTCTCCGGGGGTGGCGCAGTTCGACAGATCCTGGGGGGAGTCAGAGAAGCGGATGATCGAGTGGTAGGGTGGATGGAGGATGGCCAGCTGCACCTCTTCGCGGCCAAGCGAGCGGAGAACGCGCCGGATCTTCCGGCTCGATCCTTCGACATCGCCGCTGTCGGTATGGAGAATCGAGGTCTTGACCGCGGCGGGATTCTCCTCGGCCGCGATCCTCTTCCGCACGCTGCGGGTCAGTGGCTCCTTCAGGTCGAGTCCGATCCCGTGGCGGCCAAGGCGCCGGCATTCAATGAGGGTCGTCCCCGATCCGAGGAAGGGGTCGAGGACCACCTCACCAGCCTTGGTGTAGCGGCGCATGGCCTGGTAAGGAATCTGGGGGATGAAGTTGCCGTGGTAGTCGGCGCCGTGGGCTCCCGAGCGATCCCGCTCCGGAAAGGACCAGAGTGAATCGGTCAGGATATCGTCGTAATCCTTCCACCGTTCGAGGTCAAGATCATTGATCGGGTTGGTTTTGCGGGGCCCTTTTCGCGCCATTATTCTCTTCGGTTGTCGGCTTTGATTGATTGTTGACGCCCGGTCACACCGTGTCTGACGCGGGAGAAGACTGGCGTAACCTGACGACCATCGTCCGCTCATATCCCTGCAGGTCGGTCAGGAATCGCGGCCCGTCCCAGATGGCTGACTCGACGAGCGACCGCATCGCCGCGGCCTGCTGATACCCAATCTCGCAGATCAGATACCCGCCAGGTTCCAGATGGGCAGGGGCGGTGTGCAGCAGGCGCCGGTAGAAGCCCAGTCCATCGCCTTCGTCGGTCAGCGCTCCCCGCGGCTCCCAGTCACGGACCTCTCTCTGCAGCCCGTCCATTTCGCTCGCCGCAATGTAGGGCGGGTTCGAGACGATGATCGAGGCCCGTGTGGTGAGCGGACCGAGCAGGTCGCCGTTCACAAACTCGATCTGGGCGGCGACGCCGTTGCTGACCGCATTCTGCCGGGCCACGGCCAGCGCCTCTGCCGCGATATCGATGGCGATCACGCGCGCCGTCGGTATTTCACGCGCAATGGCGACGGCCAGACAGCCCGAACCGGTGCCGACATCGACGATGAGCGGGGCTGGCCAACCCAGCCGCACCACCTCTTCGACGATCAGTTCACTCTCGGGGCGGGGAATCAGCACCGCCGGGGAGACCGCGAAGTCGAGGCCAAAGAACTCCTGTCGACCGGTAATGTACTGCAGTGGCTCGCCAGTGGCGCGACGGGCGATCAGCTGGGTGTAGACCTCGCTGTCGCTCTCCGCCATGGCCTCGCGATAGTTGATGATCAGCCACGTCCGATCCCGGCCAAGGGTGAAGCAGAGCAGCGTCTGGGCGTCGAGCAGGTCGTTTGGCACACCAGCCTCACGGAGCCGGCGGGCCGCATCCTGCAGAGTCTCGGCAATCGTCGGAGGGCTCGACATGGTCAGGCGACGGCCACCTGCCGTTCGGTCTCCTGCTTCAGCTTTTCGGCCTGGTAATGGGTGACCACCGCGTCGATCATATCGCTCAGGTCACCCTCCATGATCAGATCGAGTTTGTGGAGGGTCAGCCCGATCCGGTGGTCGGTGACGCGGTTCTCTTTAAAATTGTAGGTGCGAATCTTCTCCGAACGATCGCCCGAGCCAACCTGGGACCGTCGTTCCGCCGAGATGGCGTCCTGCTGTTTCTGCATCTCCAGTTCAAGCAGTCGGGAGCGAAGGATGCGCATCGCCTTCTCGCGGTTCTTGATCTGCGACTTCTCGTCCTGCATCGAGACGACCAGGCCGGTCGGCAGGTGGGTCAGGCGCACGGCTGAATAGGTCGTATTGACCGACTGGCCACCGGGACCTGACGAGCAGAAGGTGTCGATCCGCAGGTCCTTGGCCTCGATCTTTACGTCGACCTCTTCCGCTTCCGGCAGCACCGCCACCGTAATGGCCGAGGTGTGGATTCGGCCGCTCGTCTCCGTCTGCGGGACGCGCTGCACCCGGTGAACGCCCGATTCATACTTCAACTTCGAGAAGACCCGATCCCCTTCGATGATCGCTTCGCCCTTCTGGATTCCACCGAGCCCGGTCTCCGACACTTCGGCGATCTGGAACCGCCAGCCCTGCTGTTCAGCGTAGCGCTGGTACATCCGCAGCACCTCAGCGGCAAAGAGGCAGGCCTCCTCGCCACCGGTTCCGGCGCGGACTTCGAGAATGACGTTCTTCTCGTCGTTTGGATCCTTGGGGAGCAGCAGAATCTTCAGCTCCTCCTCGACCCGCGTCTCCGCCTCTTCCAGCTCGGGTAGTTCCGCCGCGGCCAGTTCGCGCATCTCGGCGTCATCGCTCTCACGGATCAGCTCCCGCGCCCCTTCGATATCACGGTTCAGCTTCTTCAGTTCGCGAAACTTCTCGACGATCCCTTCCAGTTCGCGGTGCTGACGCGCCACTTTCGTGTAACGCGTCTGATCGCTGATCACTGCCGGATCCATCATCTGGTTGTTCAGCTCTTCGTAGGTCTTTTCGATTGCTTCCAGTTTCTCAAACATACCGGATCAACTCCTTCTCCAGGCCAGTTTCATTCAGCGCGAGCCGGCGGCGGCGGTCTGACAGACCAGACCGCTCGGCACTGGCTGCGGTTCCAGCTTGAGCGATTCACGCAGCGCGTGGATGGCGACCTCGAGCTGCTCGGGTGATGGTTCGCGGGTCGTGACATTCTGGAGCCAGAGGCCAGGCAGTGTCATGAGGCGGAAGATCGGACTTGTCTCCTTCTGTCCGGCGGCCTTAATGATCTCGTAGGAGATCCCCGCGACCAGCGGAATCAGCACCACCCTGGTGAGGAGGTTGAGCAGGAGCGAGTCGAATTTGACAATCGAGAAGAGGACGATCGAGACCAGCATGACCACCATCAGGAAACTGGTGCCACACCGCGGATGCTGGCGCGGGTAACGCTGCGCATTCTCGACGGTCAGCGCCGCCCCTGCTTCCCAGGTGAAGACCGTCTTGTGCTCGGCCCCGTGATACTCGAAGAGGCGGCGGATCTCCTCGAGTTTTGAGAAGCTCCAGATCATGACCAGAAAGAGCGCCATGCGGATCAGGCCATCGATCAGGTTGAAGCTGACCGATGGGCGAACCGGGCGGGTCCAGGCCCGCCACCACGACCAGGCCGTCTCATACCAGCTTCCCCCGCCGGTCTCGATCGTCGCCGGACTGTTGCCCCAGCCGAAGTAGAGAAAGAGCGCGTTGGTCAGCAGGAGCGGCAGGACGACGAAGAGCAGAATATTGAAGACAAGGGCTGAGACGATCGAGCCGGCGGCCCCCAGCGGCTGGCTCGGCTTGTCCTCTCCGTCAGCCTCCTCGGCGAGGGCGATCGCCGCCGAGAAGTTGATCGCTCTGATTCCCAGCACCATCGAGTGGATCAGCACGGCGCTGCCGCGCAATACCGGCACCTTGAGGATCGGATACCGGGCGCTCAGCGCGGGGAGCGGCTCGGCCTTGGAGACGATCACGCCATCCGGTCGTCTGACGGCCACTGCCCACGAGTTCGGCCCACGCATCATGACGCCTTCAATGACGGCCTGGCCACCGACGATGATCTCTTTCTGCTCGCTCATCCCCGACTCCCTCCAATCACGCCTCTAGGT
>JBEAVZ010000074.1:0-11155 GCA_041160645.1 Acidobacteriota bacterium | reverse complement strand
TGTCCCACCTGTCTCACCTGTCCCACGTGTCCCACGTGTCCCACCTGTCCCACCTGTCCCACGTGTCCCACTTGTCCCACTTGTCCCCCTGAACCGCCGATCCCCTGGTTCCCCCCGTTCTATCATTCCCAGCAATCCTTCAGTCCGATTCCCCTATTCCCCCCTTGCACCCTGCCTGAATCTCCGCCAAAATATCGCCTGCCTAAAATTATCTCCACTTCAAAGTGGCTTGAAACTACTCGACAGGAACACAGTATGTCATTCAATCCAAAACACCAAAGTCACATTCTTACCAATGGTCGGGATCGTGCGCCGGCGCGTTCCATGCTCAAGTCGATCGGATTTACGGATGAGGATCTGGCGAAGCCGATTATTGGAGTCGCCCATATGTGGATCGAGACCATGCCCTGCAACTTCAATCACCGTGAGCTGGCGGAGCAGGTGAAGAAGGGGATCAGGGAGGCCGGGGCGACCCCGATGGAGTTCAACACCATCTCGATCAGTGATGGGGTGACAATGGGAACGGAGGGGATGAAGGCCTCGCTGGTCAGTCGCGATCTGATTGCCGACTCGATCGAGCTGGTTGGGCGCGGGTATCTCTTCGACGCCATGATTGCCATCGTTGGCTGCGACAAGACGCTCCCGGGCGCCGCGATGGGCCTGATCCGGCTCGATATCCCCAGTCTGATCCTCTACGGTGGATCGATTGCCCCCGGTAAGTTCAAGGGGCGGGATGTGACGATTCAGGATGTCTTCGAGGCGGTCGGGGCCAATGCTGCCGGGCGCATCACCGACGCCGAGTTGCTCGAGGTCGAGAATGCGGCCTGTCCGGGGGCGGGAGCCTGCGGCGGTCAGTATACGGCCAACACGATGGCCATGATCCTCGAGTTCATTGGCATGGCGATCATGGGGACCGGCAGCGTCTCCGCGACCGATCCGCGGAAGGAGAAGACCGCGTTCGAGTGCGGAAAGGCAGTGGTCGATCTGCTCAACCGTGGGCTTCGTCCGAGTGACATTCTGACACGGAAGTCCTTTGAGAACGCGGTTGCCGGTGTGGCGGCAACGGGTGGTTCGACCAATGCGGTGCTCCACCTGCTGGCTATGTCGAGGGAGGCTGGTCTGCCACTCGATATCGACGACTTCAACCCGATCTGTTACCGGACCCCGCTGATCACCGATCTGAAGCCCGGTGGAAAGTATACGGCGGTCGACCTCGCCAAGGCGGGTGGGATTGGACTGGTTGCCCAGCGGCTGGTGGCCGGTGGCTATCTCGATGGCAGCCAGATGACGGTGACCGGACACACGATTGCCGAAGAGGCGGCCAAGGCGACGGAGACGCCCGGTCAGGATGTGGTCTACACGACCGACAAGCCGATCAAGGCCAACGGCGGTCTGGTGGTCCTGAAGGGAAATCTGGCGCCTGAAGGGGCGGTCGTGAAGATCTCTGGTTTCGAGCGCAAGGTTCATCGGGGCCCGGCGCGTATCTTCAACCGCGAAGAGGACGCGATGGCCGCGGTCACCAAGCATGAGATCCAGCCTGGCGACGTGATGGTCATTCGGTATGAGGGGCCAAAGGGCGGGCCTGGCATGCGGGAGATGCTCGGGGTGACGGCAGCGATCGTTGGCGAGGGGCTTGGCGAGAGCGTCGCCCTGCTGACCGATGGGCGTTTCAGCGGTGCGACCCGCGGCCTCATGGTCGGCCACGTGGCGCCGGAAGCGGCTGCTGGAGGGCCGATCGCGGCGCTTCGCGATGGCGATATCGTCGTCTGTGATATCGAAAAGTGCGAACTCTCGGTTGAGCTACCGGCCGAGGAGATTGCCCAGCGCCTCGCCGCCTGGTCGCCACCTGAGCCACGGTACAAGGCCGGCGTGTTTGCCAAGTACATGGCCCTCGTCTCTTCGGCGGCGGAGGGGGCGGTCACCAATCCAAAATAGCGCGTCGTGTGGGGGGAGAGAACCGGGTGTTCGCTCCCCCCCTGTTTCTTCTACTTGTTCCGGTCCCCATACCGGCCCCCATACCATTTGGTTCTTAAGTCCTATGAGAAAACTTGGAATTGTGACGATCGCTTTTCTTGTCCTCTCAGCAACCACGGCGCTTTTGGTCGCGCGGGCGGAGAACTGGCCGAACTGGCGGGGGCCGTCTTTGAATGGGGTGAGCAATGAGACTCTTCTGCCGACCCGGTGGAACGACACCGATAATGTGTCGTGGAAGATTCCGATGCCCGACCGCAGTGGTTCGACCCCGGTGATCTGGGGAGAGACGATTTTTCTCAATGTGGCGGAGGGAACAAAGACGAGCGGCGCCCTCTCGCTCTGGGCGCTTGATCGGAAGAAGGGCCAAGTGCTCTGGAAGCAGCCACTGGGCGCTGGTGATGTATTGCGGCGGAAGCAGAACATGTCTTCGCCCTCCCCCATCACTGACGGGCAGACGGTCTGGGTGATGACAGGCACCGGGATTCTCAAGGCCTTTGACTTCAAGGGCCGGGAGCTCTGGATGCGCGACATCCAGCGGGACTACGGCCAGTTTGGTCTGAACTGGGGCTATGCCTCGACCCCGTTGCTTTACGACAAGGCGCTCTTCGTCCCCGTGCTCCACGGCATGCGGACGGACGATCCATCCTTTTTGTTGAAGATCAATGCGCGGACCGGTAAGACCATCTGGCGGATGGAGCGGCCGACCCCGGCGCAGGTCGAGTCTCCCGACTCGTATATCACCCCCGCCCTGCTCCGCGAGGGTGGACGGGCGCAGGTGATCCTGAGTGGGGGAGACTGCGTCACCGGCCATGATCCGGCGACCGGACAAGAGATCTGGCGCGCCTACGGGCTCAATCCGACCAACATGCAGTTCAACCGGATCGTCAACTCGCCGGTGGTTGGAGATGGGATGGTCTTTGCGGGGAGCCGCAGCAACCCCTACATCGCCGTGCGGACCGGGGGGCGCGGGGATGTCAGCGCGAGCCACGTCGCCTGGACGACTCCAAATGGTCCGGATGTCGCGACCCCGGTGACGGATGGGCGTTACATCTATCTGATTCGTGAGAATGGAGCCCTCTTCGTGCACGATGTCAAAACGGGGGCGGTCGTCTATGGCCCGCAGCGGCTCGCGCCTGGAACCTACAGCGCCTCCCCGATCCTGGCCGACGGCAAGATCTATGTGACCAGTGAGGATGGCGTGACATCGGTCTTCACCGCTGGTCCGAAGTTCGAGTTGCTGGCCGAGAATCAGGTCAATGGATACTGTCTGAGCACGATTGCCGTCTCAGATGGTCAGCTGTTTTTGCGCACCGACAAGTTCCTCTACTGTGTCGGGCAGAGACGAGGATAGGATGACGGAGGCGGGACGACCCTCCTCCGCAAAGGAGACTCCTTGTTGAAAGAAGGATGGGAAGCCGTTATTGGGCTCGAGGTTCATGCCCAGCTCAATACGCAATCGAAGATCTTCTGTTCCTGTTCCACGGCTTTTGGTGAGGAGCCGAATGGAAACACATGTCCGGTCTGCCTTGGGCTGCCGGGCGCCCTGCCGGTTCTCAATCGGCAGGCGGTCCAGTGTGCGGCCCGGGCCGCCCTCGCGCTCAATCTCCAGATCAATCCGGTCTCGATCTTCGCGCGGAAGAACTATTTCTATCCGGATCTGCCAAAGGGCTACCAGATCTCACAGTATGATCGTCCCTTCTCGGAGCGGGGAGTGGTCGAGATTCTGACCAGTGAGCGGGACGAGGGGGGCCGTCCGGTCGAGTGGCAGGTGAAGAGTTTTGGCCTCACCCGCGCCCACATCGAGGAGGACGCCGGAAAGTCGAGCCACGAGATCGGCAATCCTGAGAAGTCACACGTCGATCTCAATCGGGCGGGGACGCCATTGCTCGAGATCGTCAGTGAGCCCGACTTCCGGTCGAGCTGGGAAGCCTATGACTATGTCAGCTTTCTCCGCAAGACGCTGCAGTATGTCGAGGTTTGTGATGGCAACATGGAGGAGGGCAATCTCCGCTGTGACGCCAACGTCTCGGTGCGGCGGCGGGGAGAGACGCGGCTCGGCACGAAGGTTGAGATCAAGAACGTCAATTCACTGCGCTTTCTGCAGAAAGCGATCGACTACGAGATCGACCGCCAGGTCACGGTCATCGAGACCGGGGGCCAGATCGTCCAGGAGACGCGCCTCTGGAGTGAGCGGGAGAATCGCACCTATACGATGCGCACCAAAGAGGATGCGCACGACTACCGCTACTTTCCGGATCCGGATCTGCCGCCGCTCGAGGTGAGTCCGGAGTGGGTGGCGCAGCTCCAGTCGAGCCTGCCGGAGCTTCCGGAGATCCGCCGCCGGCGCTTCATGCAGGACTATGAGCTCTCGGCCGATGAAGCGGCGACGCTCACCGCCCAGCGCGAGCTGGCCGACTATTTCGAAGCGGTGGCCAGTGCCGCCGGCAACCACCGGGCCGCGGCCAACTGGATTCTCACCGAGCTGCTGCGCGAGCTTCGTCAGGCCGGGATCGAGATCGCCAGTTGTCGGATCAGCGCCGCTGATCTCGGGGCGCTGATCAGGCTGATCGATAACCAGACCATCTCCGGCAAGATTGCCAAGGAGGTCTTCCCGGAGATGTTTGCGACCGGCCAGTCCCCGGCCGCGATCATCGAGGCGAAGGGGCTGGTCCAGATTACCGATACCTCAGCCATCGAGGGGATTGTCGATGAGGTGATTGCCGCCAATCCGAAAGAGGTCGAGGGGTACCGGGCTGGCAAGACGGCCCTGATCGGATTCTTTGTCGGCCAGGTCATGAAAGCCTCTGGCGGCAAGGCCAATCCGAAGGCGGTCAATGAGATTTTGAGAAAGAAACTGTAAACAGGTCAATGTCACCAGAGGTCAGGAAAGTGTTATTTCGAAGTATCAATCTGCTGGTTATCTCGTTCGTCCTCCTCAGTGCCTGGGGTTGTTCGTCCAAGCCGGAGAGCGCCACTGAGAATAGCGGGGCCGGCGAGAGCCGGGAGGAGCCGCGCTCGGCGCCACTTGCGACCCCCAACCCGGCGGTGGTCGACGCTGAGCAGGCGGTCATCGTCACCGATTATGGTGAGATCAAGATCCGCTTCTATTCCGATGTGGCGCCGCTCCACGTCGCCAATTTCAAGAAGTTGACGCGTGAGAAGTTCTACGACGGGCTCGGATTCCACCGGCTCATCCCCGACAACCTGATTCAGGGCGGCGATCCCCAGACGCGCAACGGCAAGCCCGAGGAGTGGGGAAAAGGACTGCCTGACCAGCCGCGGGTGCCGGCGGAGTTCAGTGTCCGCAAGTTTGTCAAGGGAACGGTTGGCATGGCCCGGCTTGGCAATGATCCGAACAGCGGAACCAGCCAGTTCTTCATCTCCCTGACCGAGCATCCGGAGTGGGATGGACGCTATACCGTCTTTGGAGAAGTGATCGAAGGATTGGAGACGGTCAGCCGGATCGCCAATCTGCCGAGTGATCCGCGATCGCAGCGGGCGCTGAACAAGGTGACGATGAAGCGGGTCTACCTCGAAAAGGCGACTCCGCAATGAGGTTCCTTGAAGCCCTCCGGATATCGATCGCGGCGATTCTGGCCCACAAATTAAGGTCATTCCTGACCCTGCTCGGAGTCATCTTTGGCGTGGCGACGGTGATCGTGGTTGTGTCGCTGATCGAGGGCTTCAATAAGTACGTCGACGAGAAGATCGCCAACATCGGCACCAACGCCTTCAGCATTCAGCAGTACTCGATCGAGGATTTTGCGAGTCTCGAGGCCTACGATCAGGCGCGGCGGCGCAACAAAGAGGTCCGCTACGCCGACCTCGGGGCGCTTCGCGAGCGCTCTTCGGCGGCGATTCAGGCCGTCGGCGGACAGGAGCAGGAGATGTGCGAGGTCCGCTATGCCGATGAAGTCGTCTATGGCGTGAGTCTGCTCGCCCTGACCGCCAATATGAATGAGATTCAGAATCGGACGATCGAGACAGGCCGGTCGTTTACGCCGACTGAAGAGGAGACCGGCCGGACGGTCTGTTTCATTGGGGCCGACATTGCCGAGCGCCTCTTTCCAACCCGGAGCCCGATCGGCCAGCGAATCCGGATCGATGGTCGACCTTTTGAGGTGATCGGGGTCGCCGAAGCGACCGGTTCAGTCTTTGGCCAGTCCCGCGACAAGTATGTCTCCATCCCCCTCACGACATTCATGAACATCTACGGCAACCGCCGTTCGATCCAGATCTTTGTCAGTTCGAGCAGTCCGTCCAACTATGATGAGGCGATCGACGAGGCGCGGGTGATCATGCGAACGCGACGACGACTCGGGCCGAGCGAGAAGGACAACTTCGGGATCATCACGCCGACCGCCGTCAACAACCTGCGCGAGAAGATCTTTGGGACGATCCAGCTGGTCGCGATTGGCGTGACCTCGATCGCTCTGGTGGTCGGGGGCATTGTCATTATGAACATCATGCTGGTCAGTGTCACCGAGCGGACCAAAGAGATTGGGCTGCGAAAGAGCCTTGGGGCGCGCCGACGTGATATCCTAAGTCAGTTTCTGGCCGAGTCGACGACCCTGTCGCTGGTTGGAGGCGGGCTGGGGGTGGTGTTGGCGCAGCTGCTGGCAAAATTGGTGGCGACGCTGACCCCGATTCCGACGGCCCTGCCGCTGGTGGCGGTCGCGGTCGCCCTGTTCGTCTCCGGCTCGGTTGGACTGGTGGCTGGAGTCTATCCGGCCTGGCGAGCGTCACGACTCGATCCGATCGTCGCTCTCCGCTCTGAGTAGATCGTGCTTGAAGAGGCTCTATCGTGAGATGGCATGACTTTCACCAGAATCTGATGATGGCGCTCGAGACCCTGCGCCTCAATAAGCTCCGCTCATTTCTGACCATCCTTGGCGTGGTGGTGGGGACGATGACGGTCATTGTCATTGCCGCGCTCGTCTCGGGCATCGAGGAGCGAGTCGCCGGAGAGATCGAGTCATTTGGGACCAGTTCGATCTACATCTTCAAGTTCGATCCCGGCTTCAACTTCGACCCATCGGCGGAAGAGCGGATGCGCAAGCCGATCAGCGGCGATGATGCCCTGGCCATCGAGCAGGAGTGTCCATCGGTCATCAATGTGGCCGCTTTCATGTCGCCGGTCGACTTTCTGCAGGGGCCAATGGCGGAGCGGGTCAAGATTCGTCACCGTGATACCGAGATGGTCAATGCGACGGTCCAGGGGGCCTTCCCGTCATATTTCCGGATGGGCGTGGTCGAGGTGACCGAGGGGCGTTTCTTTACCGATGGTGAGAATTCGAACCGGGCTGATGTCTGTGTGATCGGGCGGGATGTCGCCAACACGATGTTTCCGAATGTCAACGCGCTCGACAATGAGCTGACGATCAATGGCCGCAACTACCGCGTCATCGGCGTCCTCAGGCAGCGCGACAGTTTTCTCCAGCCGGCGGATGACCCGGGCAATCAGAACAAGTCGGTCTACATCCCCTACCTGACGATTCGGAAGATCTATCCCAATGTGAAGGAGAACTTCGTCATTGCGCAGGCTGCCCCGGGGCGGATCGATGACGCGGTTGACGAGATTCGCCAGGTGCTGCGGAAGCGGCGCAAGGTCGCCTACGACCGCCCGGACAATTTTGGTATCCAGACCTCGGAGGGGATCATCAAGCAGTTCCAGGCGATCACCGGCGGGATATTTCTGCTCATGGTCGCCGTCTCCAGTGTCGGGTTGCTGATTGGCGGAATTGGGGTGATGAACATTATGCTGGTCAGCGTGACCGAGCGCACGAAGGAGATTGGGGTGCGCAAGGCGATTGGCGCGCGGCGGCGGGATATCATCATCCAGTTTCTGGTCGAGGCGGCGACCCTGACCGGGATGGGCGGCGTGCTCGGCATCCTGCTTGGCTGGCTGACCGCGCAGCTGGTCAGGCTCTTCCTGCCAACATTTGTGCCGCTCTGGGCGCCCGTGGTTGGGTTTGGGGTCTCGGTTGGGCTCGGAATCGCCTTTGGGCTCTGGCCGGCCTGGAAAGCGGCCCGCCTCGATCCGATCGATGCGCTGCGGTACGAATAGCATCTCTTTGTCGTGCGCTGATTTCAGGGAAGGTAATGAAGATAATGAAGTTTATGAACAAGATGATCGTCTGTTTCCAGACCCTGGTTCTGCTCCTGACGACGGCTCTCTGTGTCGTTGCACAGTCCCCGTCGCCGAAGCCGGAACCGACCAAATCAACACCGTCAGGGTCGACAACGTCAGGAGCTGGGGAGGGGGGACGCCCCCAGATCGACCGCAAAAAGCTGGCCCTCGCTGATCGGCCAAACCTGACGCTGGAAGATGTCAATACGGTCATCGCGATCGATAAGCGGGTCATTGTCATGATGGCGGCGCTCAACATGGCCGGGTATGATTATGAGCCGGGCGGGCGGGCCCTTTCGGTCGTCCGCCAGCAGTTGCGGAACGACCTGCGTGGGATTCGTCCCGAGCTGGTCCAGCGAATCCGCAGCTATTTTCAGGCGCACCGCAAGGGGGCGACCGATGCCGCGGCCGTCGCTCCATACCTGAGTCTGGCGCTCTCGATGACCGATCCACCGGCCTTCACCATCGATGTGGCCGCCGATCGACTTCCTGAAGATGTCCGCGAGATTACCGATTTTGCCCTGATCCTCGAGGAGTTCTACCGTGAAACCAGATTCTCACGGCTTCTGCCGAAATATGTTGAGACTTATGTCAAGGTCGCGGAGACCTATGGCCAGTCGGCGGGTCTCGCCCTCGGGACGGTCCTGACCTATCTGCACACAGAGCCGGTGCTCGAGTTGCCGCCGCTCTACGTGCCGCGGCGGACGGAGCGTCCGAAGAAGGGCGCCCCGATCGAGCGGATCAGCATTCCGAACCGGGTTCGTCAGTTCGTCATTCTTCCGGATCTCCTCAACGCCACCGGAGCGGCCAATCTGCGGATCGTCCGCGACACCTACTATCTGCTGCTTGGTCCGACCGTCGAGCCGAATGTCGAGGCGATGCGCCGCGCCTTCATCTCCTTTGTCATCGATCCCTTGACGGAGAAGCAGGTCCGTGAGGTCTCGGCCATCCGGGGTGATCTGCGCAAGCTGATGGAGTCGCGGGGGGAGCGGCTCGATCAGGAGTATGCCCAGCGGAGCGCCTATTTTCTGCTCACCGATTCACTGGTCCGGGCCACCGATGCCCGGATGGATGTGGTCGGATTGGCGGCCCGCCGCCCCTCGAGCGAGGATGAAGCCCTCTATGAGCTGAGCCTTGGTTATGACCGTGGTGCGGTGCTGGTCTATCACTTCTACGAGCAGATCAAGGCCTTTGAGCCGGTCGGAGTGAACATTCGTGACTACTTTGCGTCGCTCCTCAGGAATATCGATTTCACCCGTGAGGCGGCACGGCTGACGGAGTATGCGACGCGGCTCGAGCGTGTCAAAAAACTGCGCACCGAGGCGACGCTCGCTCCGGCGCCAAAGCCGACGATCGGCAATGCCGATGAGAAGCTGGTCTCGCAGATCGTTGACGCCGACCGGCTGATGAAGGCGCGGAGTTATGAGAGCGCCCGGTTGCTGCTCGAGACCGCCCTTCGCGAGAATCCGAACAACGCGCGGGTCCTCTTTGGACTGGCGGAGGTTGCCAGCAAGCAGGCGACCAGTCTCGAGGATGCCGACCGGGTTGAAGAGGCCCTCTTTGCGGCTATTGAATACTATCGCCAGGCCGTCAAGAATGCGGCACCCGAGACCGAGCAGTGGCTCGCCCAACGGGGCTATGTCGCGGCGGCGCGTATTCTCGATTTTATCGCGGAGAACAATCCGGCGCTGGCGGAGCGGCTCGCCGCCGATGCGGTTGCTGCCTATGAGGCGGCGTTGCGGATTGGCAAGGTCGAGGGCGGCGCCTTCGAAGAGGCTGAGAAAGCGCTGCGGGAGCGCCCACAGAAGCCGAAACAGTAGCCGGATCGGCTTCGGTGGGCAGGGCGTGGCGGAGTCTACGGTTCACCGAAGACGCTCTTGTAGACGTGGATGGCCTCATCTTCCGACGGGAGCCGGAGGTTGTCGGTGAAGCGATTCATGAAGCTGAAGGCGCCGGTCTGGAGGACAACCTCGAGCGCTCCATAATCGCCAAACTCGGCGCGGAGAGCCGCGAAGTCTGCCTCGGTGATCGAGGCCGGACCGTTCGTCAGCTGGCGGGCAAAGCGGACGGCTGTCAGCTCACGCGGTGTGAGCGCCTGATCCTCCTTGCGCATGGCGAGCAGCTTGCGCGGATCGACCCCCTGCCGGCGTAGTCCGACAATCTGGTGGACGGTGCAATAGCGGCATCCATTGGCCATCGAGACGGCGAGAGAGACGTGGAGTTGCATCTCCCGCCCGATCTTCGAGTCGGTTCTGACGGTTGTGCCATAGTTGCGCCAGGCGGCCTGAAGATCGGGGACCCGCATCATGGCGCGCTGCGAATTGGCGATGGCCAGGCCAAGACCGGTCTGGCGAGTCGCCGGATCCTTAGCCGCCGCGTCGGCCGCCACCACCGCCCGCATCTCCTCATCCGAAATCAGCCCAATCCGTGCCTGGGTCAGTTCGCTCCGCGTCAGGCGGGGGATGGCCGGGCCTGCCTGTGGATCGAGCACCCAGGGCTCGACCGGCAGATGGAGGGCCTCGCTGAACCGCGTGAAGTAGTTGAAGAGACAGACGACCATCGTCAGTTCAACCATCTGCGAGTCGTTGAAGTGTTGACGCGTCGCGGCGAACTGCCGGTCGGAGATCCCGTGAATATCCCTCGTCAAAAGTTCGGCGTAGCGGATGGCCAGCTGATCGCTCACCGGAAGGCCTGTGTCACGGCTATTGCGTAACGCGGTTAGCCGATCGGCTCCATCCGGCATGGCCCGCAGCAGCCGCGCGAGGTGGACGGCGACGTAGGGGCTGCCGTTGACCTGGGAGATGCGCAGCCCCATTGCCAGCTTGGTCTGCGGATTGACGGTTCCTCCAAAGATGAAGGTCCGCAGCAGGTTGGCGAATGGCGCCGCTCCCTGCGGCATGACCGCGAAGGCACGGAGATAGTTCGGAATCCGTCCGCTGCCCTCCGGTTCGAGCGAGGCGAAGGGCGTCGTTGGGTCAGCGAGCGGCAGGCGGGCTTTTGTGCCAGCCTTCTCCGTGCGTCGCTCCGCCTGCGCTTCGAGCGCGGAGAGTC
>JBEAVZ010000316.1:0-3448 GCA_041160645.1 Acidobacteriota bacterium | reverse complement strand
CAGTAAGGCCCCCACTTCATCCCGATAACGATTCATCCTCCCCACCCAAAAGTAACATCGAGTTCGTGTAGACCACGATCCAGGTGTTCTGAAGGACAACCACAAAAGGGCCAAAGGTAATTGTTGAGTCAGGCGTCAGCGGTTCCGAGACAAGACCATTCAATCCCCCCCTCGCCATTCGATGAGAGGGGGAATAGCGGGAACTTGCGTCAACATTGGAGATTGGTTGATCACGCCGGAGCGTTGATCTTGCGGCGCAGGAAGTTCACGCATTCCGGAACCTGTGCTTCGGTCAGGCTGTGGAGCAAGAGTGGGCCGGTAAACTTGTACTTTCGCAGGAGCGCGATGTAGGTGTCATAATCCAGCTTCCCGTGTCCCGCCGGAAGATGCCCAGCATCGCCATCGTGGTCGAGGTCCTTGGCGTGGGCCAGGACGACCTCCCGGCCGATCAGAGTGAAGGCCTCCTCGAGGATCTCTTTCATCCGTGGGAGTTGTCCGGCGGGGAAGAGATTGGCAGCGTCGAAAGTGACCTTGAGGTGGGGTGAGCCGATCTCGTCGATCAGCCGCCGGGCCTTGCGCGCCGAGCTGACAACATTGTTGACCTCGGGTTCAAAGGCCAGCACGACCCGTGCCTGGCGGGCAATATCGACCGCCTCACGCATGCTGGCCATCGTGTCACGCCAAGCTGCTGGAGCATCATTGTCTGGATGCGCCTTCCACATGCTCGTCCGATCGCGCGTGCCGGAACAGAGGTGGATCTTATCGATCCCCATCTCGTGGCAGGCCTCGGCAATGACTCGCAAGCGCCGCAAGCCCGCCTGCCGATACTCGGCATCGGGATGGCACATGTTGAAAGTTCCGGAGACCGAGGCAAGGGTGATCTTCCGCGCTGCCGCCTCTGCGCGGATCTGCCGTGCGTGTTGCGAAGTGATCTCATCGGGCATCAATGGCAGACCGGTACAGTCCATACTGAGCTGGATCGTGTCGATGCCATTGGCCTTTACCCCGTCGAGTCGGGTTGCCAGCGAACCGGTCTTGAATGTCCCGAGCAGAATGCCGATCCTGACCGGTGGGAGTGCTTTGGAAACGAGCGTCGGGCCCCCGGGGGCAGGCTGCCCAGGCGCCGCCAATACCGACAGGTCTCGCCATCCACTGGTAACGAGCACGGCAGCAGTCTTGGTCACGCTCTTCAGAAATGTGCGTCGCGTCTCTTCTCTTCTGTTCATCGTCTTGATCCTCTCTTTTCAGACTCGAATGTTGACTGACGGTGCTGCCGCCACGGTCGATGGCTTCACCGGAAGCGGAGATCCCTTCCCCTGATCCCGCCGAAGCGGAAACGGAGGATATCGAAAACATAGTTCTGCGGATTGCGCCACGGGCCGCGGTCTCCCTGCCGGGGCAGGATCGCCTCGGCGCGCTTGAAGTATCCCGACTGGAGATCGGCTGCCGGTCGCAGGGCGATCGATCGATCAGGGATCGGTGGTCGAACCTCGACATAGCCGTGACGATCCATGAAGTTGATCAGCCGGCAGAAGTACTCGGCGAGGAGGTCGGCGCGGAGCGTCCAGGAGGCATTGGTATAACCGAAGATGAGCAGAAAATTGGGGACTCCGCTGAAGAGGGCTCCATTGTAGAGAGTGACCTTGCCGGTATCGATCGGCTGGCCATCGACTGCGATCTGGGCGCCACCGGCAAACTGCAGTTCAAGCCCGGTCGCCGTGACGATGATATCGGCCGCGAGCTGCCGGCCGGAGGCAAGCTGAATCCCGTTCGAAGTGAAGGTCTCGATCTGATCGGTGACGACCTCCACCTGGCCAGCCTTGATCGCCTCAAAGAGATCATTGTCGGGGACGACACAGAGTCGCTCATCCCACGGATTGTAACGGGGGCTGAAATGGGTTTCGACATCGAACTCGGGTCCAAGCTGGGCGCGGATGAGTGAAATCAGGCGGCGCCGGGCCAGAGCCGGAAAGCGCCGCAGAAAGTTGAAGGAGATCATCTGCAGAACGATATTCTTCCAGCGGGTCACGCCATAGGCGAGACGCAGTGGAAGGATCGTCTTCAGCCAGCGGGCAACGATATCGACGGCCGGCAGGGAGAAGAGATAGGTTGGCGAACGCTGGAGCATCGTCACCCGGGCCGCCTTCTCAGCCATCGCTGGAACGAGCGTCACCGCCGTCGCCCCGCTGCCGATGACGACAACCTGCTTACCAGTGTAGTCAAGATCCTCCGGCCAGCGCTGCGGATGGATGAGGCGGCCATTGAACGATTCGCGCCCGGGAAAATCGGGGGTATGACCGGCATCGTAGCGATAGTAGCCGGAACACATCATCAGATAGCGGGCCGTCAATCGGACGGTTTGTCCAGCCACCTCAGCCTCGATCTCCCAGGTAGATGTGGTGGTAGACCAGGCGGCACGGCGCACAGCGTGGCCAAAACGGATGTGGGGAATGATTCCGAACTCCTCGGCCGTCTCACGCACATAGGAGCGAATCGAGGGGCCATCAGCGAGGGTCTTCGGATCCTTCCACGGCTTGAAACGATAGCCGAAGGTGTGCATATCACTGTCAGAGCGGATTCCAGGATAGCGAAAGAGATCCCAGGTTCCGCCGATCGCCTCGCGGGCCTCGAGGATCGTGAAGCTCTTCCCGGAACAGTGCATCTGGAGATGGACCGCGGCACCAATGCCGGAGATTCCCGCTCCAACAATGATTACATCATAAGATCCGGTCGATTCTGTGGACACGATATTTGCCCTCCCATCTGGCAATCGTTAAAGTGCAATCGCATTATCTCTTGGGATCTACAGGTGCACTTTTTTAAGTGCCCCAATGGGGCAGGAAACTTGTCTTTTTTCCCAACCTGCTGCAAAAGCTTGCACGCCGAGACAGCTAACCTTCTGGTAGGGAACATCTTTTGCAACACCATTGACTTTGATTGATGCCATTCTCGGCTTACTCCCCATCTACTCATATTTTCACGATCGAGTTGAGAGACCAGATAATCCACCGCAAAGTGTTTGAATTATTGGCGATTGGCCGCTTCATCATCTCCTGTTTGTCAAGTCTCTTCATATTGCGTTGCCCTGGCAATCGTGGCGATCTTTGGTCGATATAAGCCTGATGTGGTTGAAGTATGCCACAAGCTCATCAATAATGCCCTCGCTATCAAGTGGAAATTCGGAGCTTCCGGGTTTTGTGTGGGCCACTCCACTTATCAGCAAAGAGACGATCACCTTCACAGCAATCTTCGCCCTTGGTTACTGGGCATTCATCCAGAAATGGGGCAGGCCCTACAATCTGTGCCGTGCAGGTGATTGGAGGGGGACGGATCCCTGCCAGGCAGAGAGTCCGAAACCCCGGAAATTGAATCTGTCCTGTGTTTATCCAGTGGAGATATTGAAATGAGGCGAGCAATAATCGAGCGGGGGCTGGGCCCCCTGTTACCC
>JBEAVZ010000062.1:0-7514 GCA_041160645.1 Acidobacteriota bacterium | reverse complement strand
GACGATCCCCCTCCGCGACGCGAGCGTGCGCTGGATCAGCCGCCTCGACTTCCGTCCGGAAGACAGCCGGGTTGTCGAGAGCGCCTCGTTCTATCTCGCCCCCGCCAGCCATTCAAATGGCGCAAATGGCTGCCGGCTGCCTGAAGAGCGCCTGGTTCATCTTGGGGAGTGGGTTCCCGGGCAAAAAGCGGCAAGTTCTCCAGAGGGAATGGGGCGCCAGCTGCCACCCCGGGCGACTATCGTCATCCAGATCCAGTACCGGGGGATCGAACAGCCGACGAGCGACCGGAGCCGGCTCGCTCTCTACTTTGCCCCGCGCCCGGTCAGCCACCTCATCGAGACCCGCCCGATCCGGGCCAACAGCACCGCCCGCGGAGCGCGGATCGCCGTCGAGGAGAGCTTCCGCGAGGATCGCCAGATCGTCGGTATCCGTCCACTTCTTCCCCGTGGAGCCAGCTCACTCGAGGCCCGCCTCATCAACCCTGATGGAACCAGCGAGGTGCTGATCTTCTCCCGCAATTTCCAGTTTGACTGGCGGCCAACCTACTATTTCAGAATCCCCCGCCCCGCTCCGGCTGGCTCACGCCTCTCCCTCACCGCCTACACCAGCAAGCTCAACTCGCCGGTCCTCTGTCAGATCGTCACCGCGAGGGTCGTCGCTCCACCCCGCGCGTCAACAAGATATTTCAACGACAGCTCTGTCAACGGGCTACGTCAACATTAGAAGACAGACCCGGCGGTTCGACTAAACTTCTGTTGTCAGGATGATGTTTGGTGGCGCCGCCAGAGATTCACGGCCGTCGGGTGGCAAAATAGAAGTTGTTGAGGGTGAATAACTTAGAGGCAAAATGATTAATCAGGCCAGTCCTGGTCAGGTTCTGGCACAGACGTTGCAGATCATAGAGGCAAGAAAGTTGAAGTTGGAGGAGGCTCCGCTTCGGATCTTTGAGACTGGTTGAACGATTGAAGGAGGCATTCAGTGCCGACTTGTCCGGCGACCAGTGAACAGATATGAGATCTCCCGGTCATACGAGGCGAACCGCTACTCCGACCCGCACCACTCTCCCCAGACGCGTCCCGCTCAAGCCCCTTCCCGAAATTTTCCCAAATTGTCTTTGTGTGACCGGGAGATTACCACTAAAACAGCCACCTGCCAAGCACTTTTTCTACCCACCAACATTAAAATCGCCACTCTTCCCTGTCCAAACAGATCGGAAGCTGAGCCGATCTCTTGCTCATTGCACCCGCTCGGGACAGGTTGTCTCGTGAGTCCGTGACAGGGCGACAGTCCGCCTATTCAAACTGCTTTCGAAACTCTTCAAACAGCTCGCGCAGCGAAGCCACTTCGGTCCGCAGGGTCGCCAGTTCGCTCTCCAGCTTGTCGAGCCGGGCCGTCTCGGCCCCCCGGCGTTCAGCTCGCTCCGGGAGCGGGGCTTCGAATTCGACTTCGCCACCCAGCAGGTGAGCATAGCGTGACTCGCGGGCATTGGATTGACGCGGCAGCTTGACGACCAGCGGCTCCGGGCGCGTGGCAAGGCCATTGAGCAGCTCCTCGACCCGGGTCAGGCTCTCAAACTGGATCAGGTGCCCGGTGCGGGAGCGCAACTCGCCCGGGGTCTGGGGACCGCGCAGGATGAGCACACAGATCACCGCCGTCTCTCCATCGTCGAGATCGTATCCCTTCGGAAAGAGATGGCCGTACTTGACCGATCGGGACTCCGAACCGTGAAAGGTGTAGACGAGACTCTTCTCGCGCAGAGTGTCGAGCGCCCGCTGGACGACGCTCTCGTCGTACGACACGACCGGATCACGGTGATTCTTCTGGTTGCAGGCATTGGTCAGGGCATTGACCGTCATCGGGTAGTAGTCGGGGGTCGCGATCTGCTTTTCGACCAGCGCCCCGATGACCCGTAATTCAAACTCGTTGAGAACCTTATCGACCACGCTTTTCACTCCTTTTGACGACCGGTCTGGTCGCCAGATCGAACCTTGCCAGATCAAATCTTGTCTGCTGACTAAAGTTGTAACGGTAGGCGGCGGCCAGTAGAAAGACTGGCAGATAGAGTTTGAGCTCTCGGAAGAGGTGGGGGAGCGCATCGCGAAAGACGCTCAGCCACCCCTGGCCCAGTGGATTCGGATAGAACTCATAGTTTGGAAGCAGGCCAAACCGGAACTGGGTGGTCGAGAGTGGCCAGAGCAGGGCGGCGCCGCCAAACTGATCCTTGGTCAGGGCATCGAGCAGTCCGTGGGAGAGCACGGCGCCGACATAACCGCTGACCGCTCGTGGATGCTCCTCGCCGCGCAGCAGCGCGGCCGCCGCGCCGGCGGAGATGGCAAAGAGCGCCGAGTGGGTGTAGCTGCCGTGGCAGTGGAGTCCCAGGCCGAGCCCCCAGCTCAGAATGAGGTCGAGATCGGGCAGCGCGCCCAGAATCGCCCCGGTCAGGATCGGCCCCCAGTCGAGTCGCCAGTCGAGCCGCCGCATGGCCAGCGTGACCAGGCTGGCCCCAATCAGACTATGTGCAACCGGTAGCGGCATCGACAATCCTCCCGTAGATGAGGTCTTCGATGCGGGCAACTTCACGCCCGACCAGACCATCGACCGACGGGGGACGGTCTTCGCGAATCGCCGCGACAAAGTCTTCCAGCGATGGTTGATGAATATTATGGTGGGGCGGGTGGTGTTCAGTTCGCGTCCCGGCCGCCGTGGTCACGATCAGCTCGCCGCGGTTGAGGACCGGGACGTGGAGTGAACCCAGACGGCCAAAGAGATCGAGCGTATCCTGCGACTCCCAGGCGGCATGGGTCACGGCGAGGGTCGCGACGCCTCCCCGCTCAAACCGGAAGTTCGCGAGACTGGTGTCCTCGACTTGACGCTCGAAAGAGACCGCCGCGTGCGCGCACGCGGCCGCGGCCACCGGCCCCATCAGATTGAGCAGTACCTCGATCCGGTGGCAGCCGAAGTCCATCATCGGCCCGCCACCCGAACGATCCGGCTCGAGCAGCCAGTAACGGTCTCCCCCGGGCGGCGGGTTGAACATCTCGAAGGCATTGATCTGGGCCAGAACCGGCTGCCCAATCTCGCCACTTTCGATCAGCTCCTTCATGCGGCGAATGACCGGATAGAAATGGCGGTAGTAGGCGATCCCGAGCTTGACGCCATTGGCCCGACAGGCCGCGATCATGAGGTCGGCCTCGGCCGCATTGATCGCCATCGGCTTCTCGCAGAGAACGTGCTTGCCAGCCTCCGCCGCGGCAATCGTCTGGGCGGCATGGAGATCGACCGGAGTCGCAATGTAGACCGCCTGGACCTCGGGATCACGCAGCAGTTCGCGCCAGTCCGCATACCAGCGACGCGCGCCAAACTCACGGGCAAAATCCTCCGCCAGCTCGGGCCTGGCGCGGTTGATCGCCACCAGCTCACTGCTGGCGAGGTCGCGCAACGCTGGGGCGACCCGCTTCCGCGCGATATCTCCGCAACCAATCAGCCCCCAACCGATCTGGTCCCCCATCTTCACTCCTGCTCGATTCTCCGGGGCTCAGGCCCGGCTTGAAAATTCACCCGTCTGGGTATTGACCCGCACCACCTCACCCTCCTTAATGAAGAGCGGCACGCGAATCTGGAGCCCGGTCTCGAGCGTCGCGCTCTTGGTCGTCCCGCCAGAGGCGGAGTCGCCACGCACTCCCGGCTCGGCCTCGGTTACCGCCAGCTCAACGATCGACGGGAGCACGAGGGAGATCGGCGCTCCATTGTACTTTTGCACCTGGAGCGAGAGGCCATCTTTCAGATAGAGCCGATCATCGCCCAACTGCTCGGCCGAGAGGGAGAACTGCTCGTACGATTCGTCGTCCATGAAGTGGTATCCGTCGCCATCCCCATAGAGAAACGATGCCGGGGTGAGGGCGACGTCGGGCTCGGCGAACTTCTCGCTGGTCTTGAACGACTTTTCGATCACCGCCTCGGTCAGGAGATGGCGCAACTTGGTCCGAACCATCGTCGAGGCCCCGCGGGCGCTCGGCGAGGCGAAGAAGACCTCGACCACATTGTACGGCTGACCCTCGACCGTGATCAGCATCTTCCGCTTCAATTCATTTGCTCCAATCAGTGCCATGCAGATTCTTTCCTTCTCTTCCCTTCTCTTTGACTCGGTTCTGAACGGCGCGGCAGTTTTTTCAGACAGACCTGACAGCAGTCTGCCCGCCCCGCCGAACCATAAACGAACGGATATGATACTCTACCATTTTGAGAAAATCGATTTTGCCGCGGCAAAAAGTGGATGAGGCACGAGGGCAATCGGATTATGGTCTCGTTTGACAAGCAGGCCAGACGACAGGACCGGTAGAACTAGTAGGACCGGTAGGACCAATAGGACCAATTAAAATGGATTGGATCTGCGAATAAATCCTATAGGTCCTATCAGTCCTATCAGTCCTATTTACCAGGGCGCCTGAATCATACAATGCGATTGAACTGACAACTGAACTATGAACTATGATGTCATCGTCATTGGAGGCGGGGCGGCCGGGCTCTTCTGCGCACTGACCGCCGGGCAGCGCGGGCGGCGGGTCGTCGTCCTCGAACTCGCGCCGGCCGTGGGCCGGAAGATCCTCATCAGTGGAGGCGGTCGCTGCAACTTCACCAATCTCCACGCCCGACCGGAGAACTACCTCGGTCAGAATCGCAATTTTCACAAATCGGCCCTCGCCCGCTACACCCCACTCGACTTTGTCGAACTGGTCAAACGCCACCGGATTGAGTTCTATGAGAAAAAGCTCGGGCAGCTCTTCTGCCGCGGGAGCGCGCGGGAGATCGTCGAGATGCTGGTTCGTGAGTGTGCGGCGGCCGGGGTCGAGATCATCACCAATTGCCGCGTTGAGCGTGTCGAGCGTGGATCGCGCTACCAGGTCGCCTCCAGTCGGGGCGGGTTCGAGTCGGAACGACTGGTCGTCGCCACCGGAGGAACGTCGATTCCGCAGATGGGCGCGACCGACTTTGGACTGCGCCTCGCACGCCAGTTTGGGCTGCGCGTCGTCGAGCCGCGTCCGGCACTGGTCCCGCTCACTCTCGGATCGACGGATCGCCAGATCCTCGCCCCGCTCAGTGGGATCTCGATCGACGCGCTGGCGCGGGCCGGCAAGCAGCAGTTCCGTGAGAACATCCTCGTCACTCACCAGGGACTGAGCGGCCCAGCCATCCTCCAGATATCATCCTACTGGAACCCCGGCGAGCCGATCTCGATCGACCTCCTCCCGGACTCCAGCGCCAGCGAACTGCTCGCCAGGGAGCTGACCAGCTCACGGGAGCTGAAGACCATCCTCGGCCAGCATTGGCCCGCCCGCTTCGCCCAGGCCTGGACCGATCTCAATGGCGGTTCCAAGCCCCTCCGTCAGTACTCAAACCGCGCCCTGACCCAACTGGCCGAAGATCTGCACCACTGGCGCCTCTCGCCGACCGGCACCGAGGGCTTCCGCAAGGCCGAGGTGATGGCCGGCGGAGTCGACACGGCGCAACTCTCGTCAAAGAACCTGGAATGTCGCCACCTCCCCGGGCTCCACTTCATTGGCGAGGTGGTCGATGTGACAGGCCACCTGGGCGGCTACAACTTTCAGTGGGCCTGGGCCTCCGGGTACGCCGCCGGACTCGATCTCTGATCAACCGGGGGGCCGACCAGGTCGTCATCATTTATGGCCACCCCGGGTATGGCCACCCCGGGTATGGCCCCCCCGGGTACGGCTACCGTGGGGTCTCCTTTCTTTGAACCCGTTCAATAGCGTATGATCATTGTGTTAGTTTTTATGAGCGGGTCGACCTTCATTACGACAACGAAAGGAAATTGAATGGACAGATCATTGCAGGATGCCGTTATCTCATCTCTCAACAAGATCATGGAGTTGGAGTTGTCGGGAGTGGTCCGCTATACCCACTACTCTTTAATGGTGTACGGATACAATCGGATTCCCATCGTCTCCTGGCTGAAGGACAACGCTGACGAGAGTCTCGCCCACGCCAGAAAAGCCGGCGAGCTGGTGACCCTCCTCGGCGGCCATCCCTCGCTGAAGATCGGCGATCTGCTGGAGACTGAAAAGCACGACATCGGCGATATCCTGCGTGAGAGTTTAGAGCACGAGAAGGCGACGCTGGCCTGCTACTATGAACTGCTGAGCCACGTTGAAGGCAAGTCGGTTCTGCTCGAGGAGTATGCTCGCGAGATGATCGTCAACGAAGAGCTGCACCAGGATGAGGTGAATAAGATGCTCCGTCAACCCGGCAGCATCGAGCCCTTCCGCGCGGTCTAACAATCAACCCAGAAGATCGGGGAGAAGATTGATCGATGATTGTCCGCCGCTCAACCAAACTATCGGTCACTAAAGAGACCTTCTGGCGGCTGATCATTGAGCCGCGGTCCCTGCAATTCATTGCGGCGCCTCTTCTCAGCTTTGTGCCGCTTACTCCCCAAACGATCGAGGCCTTGAGCCGGCAGTGGGAGGTTGGGGTTCAATACAACCTCAACCTCTGCCTGCTCAACCTGATTCCACTAGGCCCCCACAAGATCGAACTGATCAAGATCGACCGTGCGACCGGCACGATCGTCAGCCGGGAGAGCGGGCGGCTCGCCCAAACCTGGAACCACACCATCCACTTTCTTGAGGTGTCACCCGGAACCATCAGTTACACCGACGAGATCGATATCCGGGCCGGTTGGCTGACTCTGCCCATCTGGTTTTTTGCGCACATCTTCTATCGCCACCGGCAGCGACGATGGAAGCGGTTCATTCAATCACACTGATCGACCAAGGCCCCGTCATTGCCCTCCCGGGCGCACGGGGCGCGTCAATTTCCGCAGTCGGTGACTATTCCTCCCCGCTCCCGCTCCCACCATCGGGTAAATTTCCACGAAATCCCCAACAAAATAGCCATTTTTAAGTGGCACGGTTGTTGCTTTTTGATAGGGCAGGAACAGCGATTCAGCCACCCCCAGTCAAGATGGACAGGGAGTGACGAGTTGAAAGTAAGTCATCTCAAAGCAGCTGTGAGCAATGGCGCCAGGGCCATTTACGCTGTGAAGGAGGTTACCATGTCTCGTCGAATAACAATGATGGCCACAATGATTGCCGGGTTCGCCCTGCTGATGCTAGTCGTGACGTCGATCGACACGATGGCGCAGGGAAAGGGTCCGAATGAACGCGGACGAAAGCTCTATGTCCAGTATTGCGCGAGTTGCCACGGGATGGATGGCAAGGGTGACGGATCGGTCGCCAATGCGCTCAGGACACCGCCGAGTGATCTGACGATCCTCGCCAATCGGCATGGACACTTCGACCGGGTGCGCGTCGAGAACTCGATCAAGGGAGAGGTGAGCATTCCCGCCCACGGCACGAGCGAGATGCCGGTCTGGGGCGCCTACTTCCGGCGGCAGCAGGGGTCGAGCGTGTCGACGCTCAATATCTACGCCCTGATGAAGTATCTCGAAACGATTCAGGTCAGGTAGCCTGACCGGGCGCTTCCGAACCAGAAG
>JBEAVZ010000018.1:0-10722 GCA_041160645.1 Acidobacteriota bacterium | reverse complement strand
GATCACTGCATCACGGGTATAAGCGATCATGGCGATCGTGAAACCGGTCGCATCGAGCGCCGCCACGGTCAGGCTGACCCCATCGACGGCGACATATCCCTTTTCGACAATGTAGCGCATCAACTCCGCCGGCGGCTCGATGCGGATTCGCAGCGAATCGCCCTCGGGAGTAATCCCGGCAAGCCTGCCTACCCCATCGACATGCCCCTGGACATAGTGTCCGCCCATGCGTCCACCATAGGTCAGTGAACGTTCGAGATTGACCGGATCGCCAAGTTGCAGTCGTCCCAGGCTGGTCCGGCGCAGGGTCTCCGGACTGAGGCCGACCGTGAACCGGCCATCTTCCAGCGTGACCACGGTCAGGCAGGTTCCATTAACGGCGATGCTGTCGCCAATCCGTGCCCCCTCGATGGCGAGACGACAACCGATGGTCATAAAATTTTCCTGCTCGCGATCACCGGCGATCGCCAGCACCTGCCCCATCTCCTCAACTATTCCGGTGAACATTCGCCCCCTCCCTCTTCTTCGGATGTCGACCACCAGGGCTGACCGGAGGCGGTGGCCACCAGCAGCAGATCGTCTCCGTACCGTTCGATGCGGCGCAAATCATAGGGTCGCGCCTCCGCCATCAGTCTGACTCCGCTCCCGGCCAGCGGGCCAGGTGCTCCGGCTCCGCCAACGAGCTTCGGAGCCACATAGGCCTGGATCTGGTCGATCAGCCCATGGTCATTGAGCGAACCGAGCAGCTGACTCCCCCCCTCGACCAGCAGATGGTTGATTCCCCGTCCAGCCAGATAACGGAGCAGCTGCGCCAGGTCGACCTGTCCCTGCCCGTCCGCCGGCAGGCGTTCCACCTCGACTCCCCGCTCACTCAGCCCGGCCAGCCAGTCGGACGGCGGATCGACCGTCGCCACAAGGGTTCTGCCCGGCAACTGCGGATCGAAGAGGCGCGCGCTCAAGGGCGCTCTCCCCCGACTATCTACCAGCACCCGCAACGGATGGTGAACCGGTCGCCAGTGGTCCGCGAGTCGCGTTGTCAGCTCCGGATCATCGCCAAGCAGCGTTCCGACCCCAACCATGATCGCGTCGACCTCGTCACGGAGAAGATGAACCTGGCGGCGCGACTCGACCCCGCTCACCCAGCGACTGTCCCCGCCCGCCGCCGCAATTCGCCCGTCGAGCGTCATCGCATACTTCGCGGTCACCAGAGGTCGTCCCGTCGCCACCCGACACCGAAATGGAGCCAGAATCTCCGCGACCACCCCATCGCGTTCCGTCAACCGCTGCACTTCGATCCCCGCCTGGCCAAGAACCTCCGCGGCTCCCCGCCCGATCCGTGGATCGTTATCGCGAGCCACATAGAAGACTTTGCGGATCCCGGCGGCGATGATGGCGGCGGTACAGGGTGGGGTGCGCGCATGGAAGGTACAAGGTTCCAGAGTGCTGTAGATCGTGGCTCCCCGGGCGCCCCCCGCCGCCTCACGCAGGGCGATCACCTCCGCGTGGGGGCCACCCGGGGGCTGGGTCGCGCCAACTCCGATGACCTGACCATCGCGAACGACGACCGCCCCAACCGGTGGGTTGGGACTTGTCCGTCCAATGACCGTCCGGGCCATCCGGATGGCCAGATCGAGCGCCGTGTCATGCGTTAAAGCATGACGTTCGGAAAAATGCGAAACCAAACGATCAGAACTCCTCTCAACTTCCCCGACAACCAATCCGCGCGGCAGCCAACCTACCAATTCGAATGATCAACCCAGCGCCTCGCCGATGAACCGCTCCTGCTCGAGCTGGTGGATGGTGTACGAGCCGGTAGCCGGACTGGCGCTGGCCGCCCGTCCAACGTACCGCAGCTCCTGCTCATCGCCCAGCAGAGCTTCGAGACGTGGGCGCATGAAGTTCCAGCCCCCCATATTCTGCGGCTCTTCCTGCACCCAGAAGATCTCCTGGGCGCCCGGATAGCTGGCCAGCCATCCCTGGAGGAGCGTCAGTGGGAATGGATAGAACTGCTCGAGACGGAGAATGGCGATCCTTCCCTGAACCTCAGTCCGCCGCTGCAACTCGGCGGCCAGATCGTAGTAGACCTTCCCGCTGCAGAGCAGGACGCGCTCGACCCGCGCCGGATCGACCGGATCACCAATCACGGGCAGGAAGCCTCCCGCCGTGAACTGATCGAGCGTCGAGACCGCCTGCGGCAGGCGGAGCAGACTCTTCGGCGTCATGACGACGAGCGGCTTGCTCAGCTCCTGGCGAACCTGCCGGCGCAGCAGATGAAAGTACTGGGCTGGCGTCGTCGGGTAGCAGACCTGCATGTTGTCATCGGCGCAGAGCTGGAGATATCTTTCAAGCCGCGCACTCGAATGCTCCGGCCCCTGGCCCTCATAACCATGCGGGAGGAGCAGCACCAGCCGTGAGGTCTGCTGCCATTTATCCTCACCCGGCGCCATGAACTGATCGATCAGGACCTGGGCGCCATTCGAGAAGTCGCCAAACTGGGCCTCCCACATCGTCAGTTCGTCCCGGGCGACCACCGAGTAGCCATATTCGAAACCAAGCACCCCGGCCTCAGAGAGCGAACTGTCGATGACATTGAACCGCGTCCCATCCTGGCAGAGCGATTCAAGCGCCACCCAGGGCTGTCCGGTCAGTGTGTCGTAGAGAATCGCATGGCGCTGACTGAAGGTTCCCCGGCCACAATCCTGGCCGGAGAGCCGCACCGAAGTCCCTTCGGTGAGGAGCGAGCCAAAGGCAAGCCCCTCCGCAAATCCCCAGTCGATCGGCAATTCCCCCTCGCCCATCCGCGCCCGGCGCGACATCTGACTGACCATCTTCGGGTTGATCGTGAAGCCGTTCGGGACGACATTCATGACCCGCGACACTTCACCGAGCACCTCGCGGGCAACTCCGGTCTCCACCACGCCGGAACCATCCAGCTCCGGGGTCGGCTCCGGCAACCGCTTCACCGCCTTCTGACGGACGACGATCTCCTTCGCGCCAAGCATCGCGTTCTCATAACGGCGCCACCGCTCATCGACCATCTGCTTCAGGTCGTCTTCGGTGATCACCCCCTCACGGAGCAGCTGCCGCGAATAGAGTTCACGCACCCCAGGGTGCTCCTTGACCCGCTGGTACATCAACGGCTGGGTGTAACTTGGCTCATCACCCTCATTGTGGCCATGACGACGGAATCCGATCAGGTCGATCACCACGTCCTTCTTGAACTTCTTGCGGAAATCGAGGGCGATCTGCAAGACCCGGTAGGCCGCCTCGAGATCGTCCGCATTGACGTGGAAGATCGGCAGCTGCGTCATCTTTGCGACATCGGTCGAGTAGATCGACGAACGGCTCGAGGTCGGCGAGGTCGTAAATCCAATCTGATTGTTGATCACGAAATGGATCGTCCCGCCCGTCGTGTAACCATCAAGACTGGCCAGGTTGAGCGTTTCGGTGACGATCCCCTGGCCGGCAAAAGCGGCGTCACCGTGAATCAGCACTGGCAGAATCGACCGGTTGGCCTCATCAGCACGCGTTCCGGCGGAGGCCAGCAGATCCTGCTTCGCCCGGGCCATCCCCTCGACGACCGGATTGACAAACTCGAGGTGGCTGGGGTTAGGCGAAAGCGTCAGACGGACTTCGCGCCCCCCAACCTCACGGGTGCCGACCGCTCCCTGGTGATACTTCACATCCCCCTCGTCAGCCGGGAAGTTGGGATGGACCGTTCCCTCGAAGGCGGTGAAGATGCGCTCGCTGAAATTACCAATAATGTTGGCGAGCACGGTCAGACGACCGCGATGGGCCATCCCCAGAACCACCTCATCGACGCCCCGCTCGGCCGCGCCGACGATCAGCTGGTCGAGCACGGCAATGATCGATTCCCCCCCCTCGACCGAGAACCGCTTCTGTCCGAGATACTTCGTGTGGAGGAACTTCTCGAACTGCTCGGCGGCGATCAACTTCTGCAATAACTGGATCTTGACCTCTTTCGAGAGTGGCGGCTGATCGCACTCCACCTGCTCCTTGATCCACTGCTTCTCTTCCTGACTGGAGATGTGGCGACTCTCGATCCCGACCTTCCCACAGTAGAAGCGGATCAGCATCGACCAGATCTCACGCAGCGTCGCATACTCCTTTCCGCCCAGGCCGTTGGTGAAGAAGACACGGTCGAGATCCCAGATCGACAGACCATAGGTCTGGATCTCCAGCTCCGGATGCTCGTGCATCGGAATCATGTTCAGCGGATCGGTATCGGCAATCAGGTGGCCGCGAACCCGGTAAGCATTGATCCATTCAAAGAGACGAACCTGTTTCTTGATCTGCTCCCGCTCGCGATCGACCCCTGAGAAGAGCGGATTGATGTCGGTCGACCAGCGCAGTGGACGGTAGGTGATTCCGAGATCAGCAAAGATCTCATCATAAAAATTGTGGTTGCCAAGCAGCAGCTCGTGGATATAGGCGAGGAAGAGGCCCGACTCGGCCCCCTGGATAATCCGGTGGTCATAGGTGCTGGTGATCGTCAGGACCTTGCTGATCCCGAGCTGCGAGAGGGTCGCGTCGGTCATCGCCGCATACTCCGGCGGATACTCGATCGCTCCCGTCGCGAGGATCAATCCCTGGCCAGCCATCAGTCGCGGACTCGAGGCCGTCGTCCCAATCGTGCCCGGGTTGGTCAGACTGACGGTCGTCCCCTGAAAATCGGCAACCTGCAGCTTGCCGTCGCGCGCGCGACGAATCACATCCTGATAAGCATCCAGAAACTCCCGGAAATTGGTCTGGTTGGCCGCCTTGAGATTGGGGACGAGGAGCGTCCGCGTTCCATCTCGCTTCTGGACGTCGACGGCCACTCCGAGGTTGACCTCACTCCGCCTGAGGCGCGTCGGGGCGCCATCGACCACTTCATAGCCATCATTCAACTGCGGATACCTGCTCAGCGCCTTCAACATCGCCCAGGCGATGAAATGGGTGAAGGAGGTCTTGCCACGTCCCTGTGACTCGAGGTGCCGGTTGATCCAGCGCCGATTCTCATCGAGCAGCTTGATCTGTATCTGGCGGATCGAGGTGGCCGTCGGCACGGAGAGGCTCGTCTCCATATTCTCGACGATCTTGACTGCCGGCCCGCGAATGATCATCCGCTCCGGCGATCCCGCCTCGACCGGCCTCTCTCCCGGCTCGGGACTACCAGCAGCCGGGATTCCTGTCTGAACGCCCGGGGCCACTGCCGCCGGCGGACTGGCCACCGCGGCCTCCGCCGTCGCGCTCCGCCCGTGACCGTTGCCACCCTCGCTTCCGAGCAACCGACTGAAATAGGTGCCCCACTCCTCACCAACAAGCGATGGATCGTGCCGGAACTGACGCAGCAGATCCTCGACATAGGTTGCGTTCGCCCCAAAATCTTTCGCGATCCTGATCGCGATCCGACTCTCATCTTTAATGGCTTCTTGCATGGCAGTTGATGGAATCCTTTCATCACACGGACTGAAAAAGTCTCGCCCAGCGCCGTTTCAATGACGACGTCTAAAGTTATATCCTACAACATGTTTACGAAATTGGCACAATTTGTGGATTTATCAGGGCTTTGGCTTGACTGGCGGGCGCGTGGCGACGATCGTTTTGTCTCGTCCTGACAACTCGGCTGGGTTGAACCAACGAAGGAGTGAATTTTGGTGCTGCGAGAACTTTATACGCGGAGAGTTTTCCCCTGGCTGCTCGACCGCCTGCTGGGGAATGAAGAGATCGGTCGGCTCCGCCGCGAAACGCTTCAGCCGGCGTGTGGGAAGACCCTCGAGATCGGCTTCGGAACCGGACTCAACCTGCCCTGCTTCCCGCCGACGGTCAGTGAATTGACGATCATCGACTCGGAGCTGATGATGGAGTCGCGGGTGGCGGCCCGCATCGCCGCCGCCCCGATCCCGGTCAACCGGCTGCGGATCGATGCGCAGGGCCGCCTGCCTTTCCCTGACCACTCGTTCGACTGCGTCGCGACCACCTTCACCCTCTGCTCGATCGGCAATCTCCCCGCGGCCCTCACCGAGATCCGGCGCGTCCTTAAACCGGACGGTCCATTCATCTTCCTCGAGCACGGCCGGAGCGACCAGCCCGAACTTGCCGCCTGGCAGGATCGACTCAATCCACTGCAACAGATTGTCGGCGTCGGGTGCAACCTCAACCGCCGCATCGACCAGCTGATCACCGCCAGCGGATTCACGATCGCCCAACTCGACCGCTTCCCGCTGCCCCACGCCCCCCGGCTTATCGGGGAGATGTATCGTGGTACGGCCTTTCCGCAGTAGGCGGCCCGCCACCCTCACCCGATTGCATCCTGATGATCTGCGTGATCCGGTCAGGCTGGCTGGCCACCCGCACCACCAGCCGCTCGCTCTCGCGCAGGAGCGTGCGGGTCAGCCCAAGGGTCACCTCCCCGCAGATGCACGCCCCCCCATCACGGTCCGCCGCGGGCAGAGCCTTGTCCTCCGGCAGCGGGGGATCCCCGAGCTGCCCGTCTGCACCGCAGGTGACCACGGACAGCGGCGCCAGCGGAGCAAGAAGCCGCCAACGCGCCGCGAGCAACCCGCCATAGTTCGCACAGACCGCCAGTCGATTCGCCGCCTCGCCACGCAGGCTATGAAACTCGGCCATGGCCACCCGCCGCACCAGCGAATCGAGCAGCACTCTCCGCCCGGCCCGCGGATCATCCTCACCAACTCCACACCACTCGGCCACCTGAAAGCCGATCACCCGCGTCCACGGCAGATCGGCTTCGCTCAACCGACGATAGCTCTCCGCGAGCGCCGGCGCACTGTCAAAGAGAATTACCGCCACCCCGCACCTGGCGACCATCCGCTCGATCTCGCCCGCCATCAGGCCGGCCAGCGTCGCCCCCATCTCTCCGCTATCATTATATATACCGGAATTTTCCATCGCCGCGATCTATCAATCCAGGTAACGTCCGCCACCAAGCAGCAGATCGCCCGCATTGCGCGCCGATTCGGCCTCCTCACTCTGCTCGCGGACGCTGAAGACCGCGCGCGACGGCAACTCGACCGCCGAGAGGACGCCAAAAAGGTAGGCTCCCGTATCGACCCCAATCAGATTATCCTGAATCCAGACCTTCTCCCGCTCACCAAAGTAGAGTCCCGCTATCGTATGACCGAAGACCACCGTCTTCCCGCGGTACTCGGCATAGAAATGCTTGTTTCGTGACCAGAGAAGCTCGGCGCTGTCGGCATTGTCCTCCGGGTGAAGAAACTCCCCACTCTCACCTTCCGGAAGCGCGGCATGCACGTAGATCGCGTGCTCATCCTCATGCCAGGTCGGCAGACTGAGCAGAAACTGGTAGTGGGAGACCGGGAGCGTAAACTCACCCGCGACGGTCGCATAACTGCGCAGCGTCTCGATCCCGCCATTGTAGTACCAGAGTTCGGCCTGCGGTCCCTCCGGATCCTTGATCCAGTCGAGCATCATCTCTTCATGGTTCCCGCGCAGCACGGTCACCAGTTCTGGCGCCGCGCTCTGCAGCTCGATCGCCCGCTCCACGACCCCGCGCGAATTCTCTCCACGGTCGACCAGGTCCCCAATCAGCACCAGCCGATCCCGCTCCGGTCGATACTGCATCTCGTCAAGCAGCTGATTGAAAAGCGCCAGCTTGCCGTGAATATCGCCCACCACCAGTGTTCTTGCTACCTCTTCCATATCGCGCATTATCACCCAAACCACTTTCAAAAGAAAATTCGAAACTGTATCATCGAATTGGTTATGATTGGCAACTCTCTCAGATGCCAATTATGACCGCCGGATGCCTTGCTTACTACAGCTTATTTAACCTCTTTACCTATGACGTCGGTCTTTACCGTTGCCAATCTATTGACCATCCTGCGGCTCGTCCTGATTCCTGTCTTTGTCACAGCAATCTTCTACAACCGCTTTCTCGTCGCGCTCGCGGTCTTCTTCACTGCGGCATTGACCGATGGTCTCGATGGCCTCGTCGCCCGCGCCTTCAACCAGAAGACTCCACTCGGAGAGGTTCTCGACCCGATGGCCGACAAGCTCCTCCTCGTGACCGCCTTCATCGTCCTCACTCTTCCCGGCTACACCATCCTTCCCCCGCTGCCCTTCTGGCTGACGGCCACCGTCATCAGCCGCGACCTCTTCATCGTCCTCGGTGCTCTCGTCATCAACATGACCACCGGACTCAACCGCTTCCCACCCTCCATCCCCGGTAAACTGAACACCCTCGTCCAGGTCGTGACCATCGTCACCTTCCTCACCGCCAATGTTCTCCATCACCAGATTGAATCGCAGATCCTTCAGAACATCCTCCGCCCCATCTACTATCTGACTCTCGCCATGACCGTCATCTCGGGACTCCACTACATCCATCACGTCAACCGCGGTCTCAACCGCGACTGAAGCTCCCCCCTGACCCCGACCGATAAGTCCTCTTCTCGCACCGGTGATTCGCACACCTGGTAAGGCATAGCTGGTCCTCTGCGGAGGGTGAAGGGCGCCCCAAGGGAAAATTATGCACGATTCTTGACAGCGTGACACTCAACTTTTATACTGCCCTCAGGTTTAACAAGACCATCACGTCTGGTCAAAAGCGGGCGTGCGAAGATAAATTATCAACTCAGTGACGTGGGCGCGGCAGGAGAAGCGCCTGGTGTCGAGGGAGGCAGAATGGGCAAAGTGATAGGTATCGATCTGGGGACAACCAATTCGGTGGTCGCCGTCATGGAAGGAAGCGAGCCGGTGGTGATCACCAATTCGGAGGGGGGGCGAACGACGCCCTCGGTGGTCGGCTTCGCAAAGGATGGGAACCGGCTGGTCGGACAGGTCGCGAAGCGGCAGGCAGTCACCAATCCCGAGAACACGGTCTACTCGATCAAGCGCTTCATGGGACGTCGTTATAATGAAGTTGGGGAAGAGATCAAGCAGGTCCCCTACCGGGTAACCCAGGCGACGAATGGGGATGTGCGGGTCAACATCGATGGCCAGGAGTTCTCGCCGCCGGAGATCTCGGCGATGGTGCTGCAGAAGTTGAAGCAGGCGGCCGAAGACTACCTTGGCCAGAAGGTGACGCAGGCAGTGATTACGGTCCCGGCCTATTTCAACGCGCCCAGCGCCAGGCGACCAAGGATGCCGGGCGGATCGCCGGCCTGGAAGTGTTGCGTATCGTCAACGAGCCGACCGCGGCGGCGCTGGCCTACGGGCTGGACAAGAAGAAGGATGAGACGATCGCCGTCTTCGACTTTGGCGGCGGAACATTCGACATTTCGATTCTCGAAGTTGGAGAGGGAGTGGTCGAGGTGAAATCGACCAACGGAGATACCCACCTCGGAGGCGACGACGTCGACGAGCGGCTGATCAGCTGGATCTCCGAGGAGTTCCGGAAGGATCAGGGGATCGATCTCTCGAGAGACAAGATGGCGTTGCAGCGCTTGAAGGAGGCGGCGGAGAAGGCGAAGATCGAGCTCTCCTCGACGATGGAGACCGAGATCAACCTGCCCTTCATTACGGCCGACCAGACCGGTCCGAAGCACCTCGTGCTGAAGCTGACGCGAGCCAAGTTCGAGCAGTTGGTGGACGACCTGCTGCAGCGAACTCTCGAGCCTTGCCGCAACGCGCTGCGCGATGCCGGAGTGACGGCAGCCCAGATCGATGAGGTGGTGCTGGTTGGCGGATCGACGCGAATCCCGAAGATTCAGCAGATGGTCAAGGAGTTCTTCGGCAAGGAGCCGCACAAGGGGGTCAATCCGGACGAGGTGGTGGCGATCGGCGCCGGCGTCCAGGCGGGAGTCCTCTCGGGTGAAGTGAAGGATCTGCTGCTGCTCGACGTCACCCCGCTCAGTCTCGGCATCGAGACAATGGGTGGAGTCTTCACCAAGCTGATCGAGCGCAACACGACCATCCCGACGCGCAAGAGTGAGACCTTCTCGACGGCGACCGACAACCAGACCTCGGTCGAAGTCCACGTGCTGCAGGGCGAGCGGGCGATGGCTGGCGACAACCGGACCCTCGGCAAGTTCCATCTGGTCGGGCTTCCGCCAGCGCCGCGCGGTGTGCCGCAGATCGAGGTGACCTTCGACATCGACGCGAACGGCATCGTCAACGTCTCGGCCCGCGACATGGGGACGGGGCGCGAACAGAAGATCACCATCACCTCCTCATCGGGTCTCTCAAAGGATGAGATCGACCGGATGACCCGCGACGCCGACTCGCATGCCGAGGAGGACAAGAAGAAGCGGGAGATGATCGAGAACAAGAACCGGCTCGATTCGCTGGCCTACCAGACCGAGAAGACGATCAATGAGAATCGGGAGAAGATCCCGGTCGGCGTCATCTCGGAGGCCGAAGGGGTGATTGCCGAGGCGAAGAAGGCGGTCGAGGCGGGTGATGCTGACCAGATGACGGCGCAGCTCGAAAACCTGACGCGAGTTTCGCACCGGATCGCCGAAGCGCTCTACCAGCAGCAGGCGGGCAGCGCTGCGGCGGGCGGCGAGGCGGGGCCCCAGCCCGGCGCCGCGACTGGCGGCGCGGCAACCGGCTCCGGCGCCGGAACCGATGACGTAATCGACGCCGAGTATATCGACGTCGACGAGAAGAAGTAGTCGCGCCTGAGGCGGAGGCGGGTCGATCCCGTCTCCGCCGTGGACGCCGTGGGGAGCAACCTATGCCCAGACAGCACCGTCTTTTGAGTGATCTCGCGGCCATCGAGCAGCAGCTCTCCCA
>JBEAVZ010000559.1:0-3074 GCA_041160645.1 Acidobacteriota bacterium | reverse complement strand
ATCCCCCTTCTGCCGGAGCGCCGCGCCGAGGGCATTGTGCATCTCGTGGCTCCCCGGCGCGAGCCTGATCGCTT
Organism: Acidobacteriota bacterium; assembly: GCA_041160645.1. Classification (GTDB taxonomy): domain Bacteria; phylum Acidobacteriota; class Blastocatellia; order RBC074; family RBC074; genus CAIOZW01. Next base: position 3,000 of record JBEAVZ010000559.1, on the reverse strand, counting down.
CGCGGAGACTCTCGATCGCCCGCTCAACCTCCCCCTGGCGAAGCAGGATATTGGCGAAGACATAGCGATATTCGCCATCGGCCGGACGGAGGCGAATGGCGTTCTCGAGCGCGGTGCGGGCCTCATCGAGCCGTGCCTGCTGGTAGAGAATCTCGCCGCGGGTAAACCAGGCATCGGCAAAATCCGGCTGCAGCGTGTGGCACTTCTCGAGGATGGCGAGGGCGCGCTGGCGCTCATCGCCACGGCGGAGGGCGAGGGCGAGATTGTAGAGGGCGTCGACCGAATCGGGTTCGGCGACCAGAATCTTCTCAAACTCAGCAACCGCGGTCGCCAGATCGCCGCGCTGGGTGAGGGCGAGGCCAAGATTGAGGCGTCCGGCGTGATTTTGCGGATCGATGCGCAGCGATTCATTGAACTGGTCGATCGCCCCCTGGTAGTCCTTGAGCTGGAGCATGACCAGGCCGAGATTGTTGTGACCCTCAATAAGGTTCGGCTTGATGGTCACCGCCTGCCGGAGGGTCGCCAGGGCTTCGGCGAGCTGTCCGGTCTCGCGAAGCGCAACCCCGTAGGTCGTCAGAATTTCGGCGGTCTTCGGCTTGAGCTGAACCGCGCGGCGCAGAGCGTCGACCGCCTCCCGCAGATCGGCGCGCTGGCCCCGTTTCATGAGCGCTACCGCAAAGGAGGTCAGATGATCAACCTCCTGCGGCTTGAGGCGGGTAGCCTCGCGGAGGGCCCGAATCCCCGCCTCGAGATCCTCGGACATCATCCGCCCCAGTCCGAGAAAATAGTGGGCCTCGGCCAGATCGGGCTGGAGGCGAATCGCCTCTTCAAACTCGCGCAAAGATCCGGGCAGATCGCCCATCTGGCCAAGAACAAAACCGAGGTTGGTGCGGATCTCGGCGGCCGCCGGGCGAAGCTGGGCAGCGAGGCGGAACTCGCCAACCGCGGCGTCGAGCAACTGCAGGCGGTGGAGGAGCGAACCGAGTGAGATGTGCAGATCCGCGTTCTGCGGTTGAAGCTCGAGCGCCGGCAGGTAGGCCTGTCGCGCCGCCTCGAAATTTCCGAGCTGCTCGTGCACAGCGGCCAGATCACTCCAGGCTTCAACGAGGGTCGGATCGAGCTTGACCGCCTCTCCGAGCTCGGTGACCGCCTGGCTAAACTGCTGCCGCACGGCGAGGGCGACTCCGAGGGCGTGGCGGGCCCGGGCATCGTTGGGCCGGGTGCGGACGGCGGCCTGGAGAGTGGCCAGCGATGGCTTCGGCGTGGTCTTGCGCGAGGGGCTCTGGGCCATTACCGGCAAAAGCAGGCTTAGCAGAAAAAGGCCAAGACCCAGGATCGTCTTACTTCTTTTTGAATTCAGTCTCATATGATCATCAGAGAGATTGCCCGTTAATGCCATTCACTTGAAATTTCAGTTCGTCGGCAAACCCGGGCGTGTGCATAAGGTGGTCTGACGAGTCGACTCTTTTTTCATCAGGATGAGGATGTATTTCAGGCCCGGGCAAAGTCAAGCTGACGTGGGCTGACAGTGATCCAGCGCCTCCATTCGGGACTCCCGCTTGATGCGCATCCCGCCGCGGATGACGAGGAGGGCAATGGCCAAACCGATAATGAGATCAGGCCAAGGTGATCCAAGATACCTGACGAGCCACCCGGAGAGGATCACGCCGAGATTGGCGATGACATCATTGGTTGAGAAGATCCACGAGGCGCGCATGTGGATCCCCCCGTGACGATGGCGGGAAATGAGCAGAAGACAGGTCAGATTGGCGAAGAGAGCCGCGGCCCCAACCACCATCATCAATCCGCTGAGAGGCTCACTGCCAAAGAGATAGTGGCGCACGGCCTCGCCCAGCACGCCAGCTCCAAGAATAATCTGCAGCGTGCCACTGACTGACGCCGCACGGGTCTGGTGCTGGCGAGAGCGCCTGACGGCGTGAAGTGCAATACCGTAGACCGCTGCATCCGCCAGCATGTCGAGGGAGTCGGCAAGAAGGCCGACCGAATCTGCCCACCAGCCGGCAAGGGACTCCCCAAGGAACATTGTCCCATTGATGGCCAGAAGGACCCACAAAGTCCGGCGCTCCAGACTCGCCGCCGCTTCAGGATTACAGCCACAGCCACTCATCAGTCTCCCCTCACAAATTTCAGAGAATTTGCGACCTCAGACTGGAGGTCGTTATTCAAACCTCGACACCTCGCCGCGAAACTAATAGTTCTATTCTACTCCGCCACGAGCGACTTCTCCATTCATTCGACGACCTGTCATCGACAAGTCCACAAAGTGATGTTTTGACTTGATGGCTGGTTCGGACCGATCGATCAGACTATTATGGAGACTCTTCAAACACTGAAAGAGGCCATCGTTCGTCGAACGGAGATGCAGATGAAGATGATTGACGAGAGAGTTGTTGGAGCAATACTTCTTTTGTTGCTGTTGGTGATACCGTTTGAGGCCACCGGATCATCCCAGGCCTGCCTGCCGCTGCAGTCCGCCCAGCTGACAGAAGACGCCATCATTCCAGGCGCACTAAATGGACTCGTCTACCGCCGTGTTGGAACGGAATCCCTCGGGATGGATGCTTACCGGCAGCCGGGGTCGGAACGGCGTCCGGCGGTAATTGTCGTTCACGGCGGAGGATGGAGCAGCGGCAGCCGCGTCGCTTATGTCGGCCAGTTTCTCGAATTGTTGACGCGGTCAGGTTACCACTGGTTTTCGATCGACTACCGCTTAGGTGGAGAGCGGGGGCGTGAGGCGGCGGTGAGTGACTTGCGCGCGGCAGTCGACTTTGTACGCTGTCATGCCGCTGAGCTGCGGGTCGATCCGCAGCGGATCATCCTGTTGGGCGAGGAGACGGGCGGAACGATGGCCGCCCTCGTCGCCCGTCAACCAGCCGCTGGCATCAGCGCGCTGATCATCAGCGGTGGAGACTATCCAGTGCCGGGAATGGAGGCGGGAGCCCGCTGGTTTAGCGGGCTCCCGCCAACCCTGGTGATCCA
>JBEAVZ010000520.1:0-8287 GCA_041160645.1 Acidobacteriota bacterium | reverse complement strand
GGTCCCGACCGAGGCGATCTCCTCCCAGGCGCCATCGGTGCCGAGACGTCGCTCGATCCGGAAACCGGTCTCGTTGGTCGAGTTGTCGGTCCAGCTCAGATCGAGCCGCGTCGACGCTCTCGAGTTGATGCGCAGGTTGCTCGGCGCGCCCGGCAGTGTGGAGGTGGTCGTCGCGGTCGCCTCATTCGAGGGGACCGACTCGCCTCCTTCATTGGAGGCCGTTACGGTAAAGTAGTAGCTGGTTCCCGGCACCGCGTCGTTCTGGATCCAGGACGTGGCATTCGCCCCGACAGTGGCGACCGCAATCCACTCACCGGTCGAACCAATGCGGCGACGGATCCGGAATCCGGTCTCGTTGGAGGAATTGTCGGTCCACTCGATATCGATCCGCGTATCGGAAGTGGCGACGGCCGTCAGGCTGCTCGGCGGCGTCGGGGCGGTTGGCGAAGGATCGCTCTCGCCCAGCAGCTCGAGCGCCGCGTCGACCTGGATTCGCGGCTTGGTCAGGTTGTTCCGATTGTCGGTGATCCGCACCCCGCTGGTGGTGAAGGCCCCGAGAATCTTTGGAATGCTCGCGTTCGGCTCCTTCTGCCGCGCCAGCGCCCACGCTCCGGCCACGTGCGGCGTGGCCATCGAGGTGCCTCCCCAGTTGGCGAACCCTCCGCCCGGCACGGACGAGTTGATCGCTTCGCCCGGGGCGAGCAGGTTGAGGATTGCCGCACTGTTCGAGAAGGAAGAGACCTGATCGGGCAGGCTCGGATAGTCGGTGATCGACCCGACGCTGATCGCCGTGGAGACGCAGGCCGGCATGCCAATCGAGTCGGCGTAGCTGTTGTTGCCCGCCGCGGCGATGGTCGCAATATCGGCGCTGCGCAGCAGGTCGATGGCCAGCTTCATTGCGCCGGCGCTGCTGTCGCAATGCGCCGTGTACCTTCCACCGCCAAGGCTCATGTTGACCGCGGCGATCTTGTAGGTGTTGCGGAGTTCGTAGACTCGCTCGAGGCTGCGGACGATGTCCGAGTCGTAGGCGAGGATGCAGGTATTGCGGCCGGCGCCGCAGATCTGCGACGTGTTGACCTGGGTGAAGGTCTGGATGGCGATCAGCGTCGCATCCCTGGCGACTCCGGAGAAGCTGGCCCCGCGACCAGCGACGATGCCGGCGACGTGGGTGCCGTGATCACAGGTGCTGCCCGCCGGGCCACAGGGCATTCCCGCCCCGGGAGCGGTCGAAGCGGGCACCGCGCCAGGGCAGAGCGAGCTCAGCGACTGGCTCGGGGCATTGGTCGAATAGCAGCCCTCGGCAACCACCTTGTTGGCCAGGAAGGGATGGTTCTTGTCGACCCCGGTGTCGATCACCGCGACCGTCTGCCCGACCCCCGTGTAGCCCGCGGCCCAGGCCTTGTTGCCGCCAATCAGGGCAACGCTCTGCGCCAGCGCGGGCGGCACCGCGTCGTCTTCCTGAATATCGATGACCGTCGACGAATTGAGCAGCGACTCCAGCCCGGCCGAGTTGACCCGCATGGCCACGAATGGCACATACTTGAACTGCTTGACCGAGGCCGGATCGTATCCGCTCACCTCATTCAGCATGCGGTACTGCGCCTCCTGGATCAGAAAGCGCTGCGCCTCGGCCTCGATCGGGCTGGTCAGTTCACCCTCCGGGATGAAGCTTGCCCGCAGCCGGACGACCACCGGCAGGATGATCATCTGCTGCACCCGTGACCGCAGATCCTGGAGACGGTTCTGGAAGTCGGCCTGACGCTCTAGCTTCGCCGATCTCTTCCGCCCGGACTGCACCAGCTCGCTGAACCGGTCCCCGCCGCTGGCTGGGCCAGTCGGCGCGCCAGCGGCGGTGCTGCCAGCTGGCGTGACCAGCGACTCCGGGGCAAACGCTCCCGCCGCGACCTTGATCGACCGGAGGGTCGAGAGCAGGGGCGACGCCGACGGCTTGGCCAGCTTAGGCACGGGGAGCCCAAAGCCAGTTCCTGATCCAATCAAAAGCAGGGCCGAAAGCGGGGCCAAAAGCGCGATCAACTGCAGGCCAGGCTTTTGGGTCATCACAACACTCAAGAAACGTCGGTACGGCTTATGCCCGTATCGGTTCTGGAGGATGTTTGATTTTGAAATAACTTGTCTCGATCTTTCGTCTCTCTTTTGTGTGCGAAAAGCGGCAAATCTTGTTCTGTTATCCTGTCTCATTTACAACCTCTCAGTTTGCGCCAAAAAGTAACAGCGCTCACTTCATCCGAGGAGGAGAATGAGTAGAAACAGAGCCCCCTTCTGTTGACCAGTCAGGTGCACGTTCGACGGTATCGCGAGGACTCCAGCTAATATTGATCCGGAAGGGGCTGCAGCCCGCCGATCTCGTCTGACCAAAAAGGCCCTGAGCAGTTGGTCGGGGCCAGCTGCTCAAAAGAGGTCGACTGCGACTACATCCGGATAGGCTTCTACTGGAACCTGCTATTTACCGTGGATCTGGTAATGGATAGAAGAGGGAAAAGGCCCCCTCGAACTAAATCGACTTACCGCCCGCGTGCACTCAAGTCCAACTACACCTTGCTCCTTCGGTGCTTAGTCTTAAAAAAGTGCTCAATGGTTGCTTCTATTTTTAATGATTACTATTTTGCGACCAGATTTACAAGCCGTTTGGTGACGACGATCGTCTTTAAAATCTGACGACCCTCGAGCCGGGCGACGATCCGTTCATTTTCAGTGGCGAGTCGGATCAGATCCGCCTCGGCGATCTCCGCCGGTACGTTCAAGCGAGTCACCAGTTTACCGTTGAGCTGGACCGGGATCTCGAGCTCTTCGTCGCGGGCGAGTTCTTCGTCATAGGACGGCCAGGCGGCATTGACGACGATCTCATCGTGGCCGAGGTCGGCCCAGAGCGCTTCGGCAATGTGCGGAGTGAAGGGGGCGAGCATCTTTGCCAGCGCCTCGAGCGCCTCGCGAATCGCGAACTGGTCGCCGGGAGAGGGTTCGCCGGTCAGGGCGCCGTCAAAGGCGTAGAGTTCGTTGGTCAGCTCCATGAGCGCCGCCACCCCGGTGTTGAAGTTCATGCGCTCGGCGATATCGTGGGTGATCCGCTTGATCGTCTGGTGCGTCTTCCGGCGCAGGGCGCGGGCGCCAGCCCCGGCTTCACCCTCACTGCTCGCGCCATCCAGCCGCTGGTGCCACTTGTAGGCGATCCGCCAGACTCGGTTGAGGAAGCGGGCGGCCCCTTCCGCGCCAGCCTCGCTCCACTCGAGATCCTTCTCCGGGGGAGCGGCAAAGAGCATGAAGAGGCGCACGGTGTCTGCGCCGTAGATTCTGATCATCTCGTCCGGATCGACCGTATTCTTCTTCGATTTGGACATCTTCTCGATCCGGCCGACGGCGATCTCGCGCTTGCAGAAACGGCAGCGTCCATCGATCACCTCGTCGGGGAAGAGCCAGTCATGCTCTTCGCAGCGGTAGCTGGCGAGGCAGACCATTCCCTGGGTGAGCAGCCGGGTCACCGGTTCGTCAAACTTGATCAGGCCGAGATCGCGCATGATCTTCGTCCAGACCCGGGTATAGATCAGGTGGAGCACGGCGTGTTCGATTCCGCCGATGTACTGGTCGACCGGCGTCCAGTAAGCCGCGACGGCCGGATCGAAGGGGAGGCTGGTGTTCGCCGGATCGCAGTACCGGAAGTAGTACCACGAGGAGTCGACAAACGTGTCCATTGTGTCGGTGTCGCGCCGCGCCGCAGTTCCGCAGGTCGGGCAGTCGACATTGACAAAAGGCGGATGCTCGGCGAGCGGGGCGCCCTGGGTCTGGTAGTTGAGGTCCGGGGGCAGGATCACCGGCAGATTCTCTTCGGGCACCGGCACGATTCCACACTGCGGACAGTGGATGAAGGGGATCGGTGATCCCCACGCCCGCTGGCGTGAAACTCCCCAGTCCCGGATGCGGAAGTTGACCTTGGCCGCGCCAAATCCCTGCTCCGCCGCCCGGGCGATCAGCGCCTGCTGGGCCGCCGGGACACTGAGCCCGCTCCATTCGCCGGAGTTGACCACTTGGCAGTTGTCGTCCTTCGGGGTGAAGGGTTCGGTCACCGGATCGTCAGCGCCGCCGTCGGCGGAGCCGGTCGCGACGATCACGCGGCGGATCGGCAGACCATACTTGACCGAGAACTCAAAGTCGCGTTCATCGTGGGCCGGCACGGCCATGATCGCGCCCGTGCCATAACCGGTCAGAATGAAGTTGGCCGTCCAGATCGGCAGTCGCTCGCCGTTGTATGGGTTGATCGCGAAATGGCCGGTGAAGTGGCCGACCTTCTCTTTGCCCTCGACGAGACGATCCTCGGGTGAGAGCGCCTTGTGCTGGGCATTGAACTCGACGATCCCCGGCGCAGCCTGACCATTGGCGATCCACTCCTCGATCAACGAGTGATCGGGCGCGAGGATGATGGAGTTGGCCCCAAAGATCGTATCGATCCGGGTCGTGAAGATGCGAATCGTCCGCTCCGGCGTGCCCTCGATCGCGAAGTCGACCTCGGCCCCCTGGCTCCGGCCGATCCAGTTGCGCTGCATGGCCAGCACCCGCTCCGGCCAGCCACCCTCAAGCCCGGCCAGCGAATCGACCAGCTCATCGGCATATGCGGTGACCCGGATGAACCACTGTTCGAGCTGTCGCTGCTCGACCGGCGTATCTTCGTGCCGCCAGCAGAAACCACCCTCAGCCTGCTCATTGGCGAGCGAGGTGTTGCACTTGACGCACCAGTTGACCAGCGCGTTCTTGCGGTAGAGCAGCCCCTTCTTCCACATCTGGATGAAGAACCACTGGTTCCACCGGTAGTACTCCGGAGTGCAGGTCGCGATCTCACGCTCCCAGTCATAGCCGAAACCGAGCCGCTGCAGCTGGCCGCGCATGGCCGCGATATTCTCGAAGGTCCACTGGTCGGGGCGCGCGTTGTTCTTGATCGCGGCGTTCTCGGCGGGCATCCCGAAGGCATCCCAGCCCATCGGGTGAATGACGCTGAAACCGTTCATCCGCTTGAAACAGGAGAGGGCATCGCCGATCGAGTAGTTGCGGACGTGCCCCATGTGGATACGGCCGGAGGGATAGGGGAGCATCTCCAGGCAGTAGAACTTCTTCCGGGCCGGGTCGATATCGGCCCGGAAGGCGCCGGCCTTTGCCCAGCGCTCCTGCTCGCGCGCTTCGATCTCTTGTGGGAAGTATTTCTCTTGCATTGCTGTTCCTGTCGTTTGGCGGGCCAGGCCGCGCCGTTACTCTTTGATCTCAACAAACAAATAGCTGCAATAGTAACCGCCGGCTGGATGAAATACAATTTCCGGTAGTTGATGTTCGGCCGATCAGTCGACCATGCGCAGCACGAAACATTTCAGATAGAAGGTCTCGGGCAGGGAGAGCATCATCGGATGGTCCCGCCCCTGGGTTCTCTTTTCAATGATCTGCATGCTCCTCCCGGCATCACGGGCGGCATCCTCCAGAAGTTCCTGGAAGAGCGCCTCGCTGACGTGGTAGGAGCAGGTGCAGGTGATGAGGATCCCGCCGGGGGAGAGAAGCCGCATCGCCCGCAGGTTGATCTCCTTGTACCCGCGCAGCGCCCCTTCACGCGCGGAGCGGTTGCGGGCGAAGGCCGGCGGGTCGAGGACGATCGTCTCAAAGCGCTCTCCGGCGTCGTCGTACTCGCGCAGCTTGTCGAAGACGTTGGTCTCGATAAACTCGATGTTGGTGAAGCCATTGAGGACGGCGTTCTCGCGCGCCCGCTCGATCGCCGGCAGTGAGATGTCGAGCCCGGTGACCTGTTCACAACCGGCGGCGAGGTGCAGGGCGAACGACCCGTGGAAACTGAAGCAGTCGAGCCCCCGACCGCGCGCCAGCTCGCGAACCACGGCCCGGTTCTCCCGCTGGTCGAGGAAGGCGCCCGTCTTCTGTCCGGTCAGCAGATCGACCTTGAAGCGGAGCCCGTTCTCGGTGACGATCACCTCGGGAGTCTCCTCTCCCGGTCTCTGACCCAGCTCCTTATTTGGCCGTTCATAGAGGATGGCGCTGATCATCGGCAGCTGTTCGAGCTGCCGGACCCGGGCGTCGTTCCGTTCGATGATCAGGTGCGGGTCGAGCAGCTCGATCAGCAGCTCGACCCAGAGTTGCTTCAGTTCATCCATCCCCCGCGTCAGCGTCTGGATGACCAGCGCCTCGCCATAGCGGTCGACGACCAGCCCGGGGAGGGCGTCGCCATCTCCGTGGACGAGCCGGCAGCAGTCGCTGTCGCGCACCACCCGCTGCCGCAGATCGATCGCCTGGGCGAGTCGGGTGCGCCAGAACTGCCGGTCGACGACCGTCTCCGCCGCGCGGGAGAGGATCCGCAGCGTGATCTCTGACTCGGCTCCGTAATGGGCCCAGGCCAGAAATCTGCCGCGGGGATCGACCACTCTGGCCACCGCGCCACTGGCGATTGCCGGAGGGCGCTCGATGTCGCTGCGGTAGATCCAGGGATGGCCGCTGCGCAGCCGCGTCACCCCGCGGGCGGTGAGCACTGCCTCCGGACCCGGGACGGGCGGCGAACCTGAGCGGGATCTGGCCTGCGCGCGGGTCGCCTCTTTGCTGGAACTGACTTGACTCTTCTTCATAAATGCAGAACGATAATTGGCACGATGATTAAAAAAGTATTGGAAACGCTCGAATACCCGAAAACTCCATTTTCACTATCTCTCCCAGTGGGTCAATAGCAATGGCGCGGGGAGCAGCATACCTTGGACTTGGTTCAAACCTTGGGGATCGCGCCGCCAACCTGCTCGAAGCAGTGGCCAGGCTGACCGCCGCAGGGCTGGTCATCGATCGCCTCTCGTCGATCTACCTGACCGATCCCGTCGGTTATTCCGACCAGCCAAGTTTTCTCAATATGGTGGCCAGATGTCGGACGACCGGACACGATCCGTGGCAGCTCATGCGACTCTGCCTGGAGACCGAGCTGCGGCTTGGGCGGCGGCGTGAGATTCCCGGTGGTCCGCGGACCATTGATCTTGACCTGCTCTTGTTCGATGATTGGAGGGTCGATGAGACCCGTGACGGGATCGCCCTGACGGTGCCCCATCCGCGGATGCACGAGCGCCGTTTCGTTCTCGCGCCGCTGGCCGAGATCGATCCGGCCGTAGTTCATCCGATACTTGGCGAGACGGCGTCGCAGATGCTCGATCGCCTGACCGATACGGCTGGCGTCTCTCTCTACGTTCGGTAGTCCGTGAGGTTCTTACCACAGGCAGTCTATGGAAATCATTACCAAAGTGGCCCGCATGCAGTTCGTGGCCCACAAGTTATGCTCGGAGCAGAAATCGATCGGCTTTGTCCCCACCATGGGCGCCTTTCACGAGGGCCATCTGACCCAGGTTCGTGAAGCCCGCCGAATGTGCGATGTGGTGATCGTCTCGATCTTCATCAACGCGCCGAGTTCTCGCCCCACGGCGGATCAGGAGGCCGATATCCATCCGCGTGATCTCGCCCGCGATGCTGACTATCTGGCGCCGATCGATGTCGACTACATATTCGCCCCCAGTCCCGACGAGATCTACCCGTCGGGATTCGCAAGCACGGTCCGGGTGACGGGCCTGAGCGATAAACTCGAGGGAACGAGTCTCCCGGATGTCTTCGATGAGGTGACGACGGAGATGACGATCCTCTTCAATATCGTCCGACCCAAGTTTGCTTTTCTGGGCCAGCGGGACGCGCAGCAGACGATCGTCATCAAGCGGCTCGTGCAGGATCTGCACCTGCCGGTCGAGATCGTGGTCGTGCCGATCGTTCGGGATCAGGATGGGCTGGCCTGCTCGTCGCGAAACAGACTGCTCACGGCGGAAGACAGGCAGGCGGCGCTCGTTCTCTCGCGGGCGCTGCGCGTCGCGGAGGAGCTGTTTGAGGGCGGAGAGCGCCACGCGAACAAGATCATCAAGCAGATGCGGCGTGAGCTGGATACCGAACCCGGACTGAAACTCGATTACCTGGCGATCACCGATATGGAGAGGCTGGAGCCGGTCGAGGATCTTGGGCAGATCCGGCGAATTCTGGTCTCGATCGCGGGCTATGTGGGCAGTAATCGATTGATCGACAATACGATTCTCTGTGGGGATAAGCAGCGGACGAAGACCCGCTGGTGATGATGGGGTGACCGGTGGGTCTGGCGGGGCTAGTGGGTTTGGTCAGGCGAGTGAGACAGGTGGGACGGGTGGGACGACCGTCTGCTATTTTCGATTAGAACTTACTTGTCCCACCTGTCCCAATCAGCCCCACCAGCCCCAAACGG
>JBEAVZ010000473.1:0-9758 GCA_041160645.1 Acidobacteriota bacterium | reverse complement strand
GATCTATACCGTTGATCTTCCACTCACCTTCCGGGTGGAAGAAGCGTCAGAAGAACGACCTTATCTCGGCTTCCGGCTAAACCTGGATGCGTCTCTGGTCGCCTCGGTCATGATGGAGTCGGGAATGGAACCCTCAAAAAACGACTCCCGCCTGAAGGCGATCGATGTCGGCCCCATGGACGCTAATCTGTTGGATGGAGTTGTCAGATTGGTTCGATTGCTCGATACACCGGCTGATTTCAACATGCTTGCGCCGCTCGTTACCAAGGAGATTATATTTCGGCTTCTGAGAGGTGGACAGAGCGCGCGGCTCGGCCACCTGCTAGTGGTGGGTGCAGACACACATCGCATTTCCAAGGCGATCAGGCATCTGCGCAAAAAGTTTGACCAGGTGATCAGAATGGATGAGCTGGCATATGAAGTTGGGATGAGTGTTTCCGGATTCCATCATCACTTCAAGTCTGTCACCGCAATGAGCCCTTTGCAATTCCAGAAACAAATCCGGCTTAAGGAAGCACGCCGTCTGATGCTCGACGAGGGATTGGATGCAGCGAATGCAGGTTTCCGTGTGGGCTATGAAGACCCGGCGTATTTCAGCCGTGACTACAAGAAGCTTTTTGGTGCTCCACCACAACGTGACATTGCCCAGCTTCGCAGCAACCTTGAACATTGATGCGCTATCGAGAAAGATGCGGGGCTTCCGGGTTTTGTGTGGGTGAGTTGAATCGTTAGAAATACAGGGGCAACTCTATTGGGGGCGCGGGACTCCGCCCCGCAGCTGGACTTTGGACGTTTAGTCTCAAACAGGTGACCTGTCAGCCAGCGCCCCAACGGGGCGCCGCCTACCAGCCCAGGGTGCAACCCTGGGTCGACTTTTCCCAGGGTGTTGCCCTGGGCCCCAGCACTAGTATGCGGTGTCCCGATGCCGACACGGGAAATGACCAAAGTTCAGAAAGAGAAAACTCGCGCTTCGTGTCTGGATTTGACTCGTGTTTTACAAGACGAAGTGGTAGTTCACTCTGAATTATTCCCGAGTCAAGCAAAAATTACTGAAAAATCGAGGCTCGCGGCCCAAACGATTTAATTGTTGTCCAAAATCCAGCTGCGGGTCTGAAGACCCGCGCCCCCAGTAAAGCAGCCCCTTTATCTCGATGAGACTTTAGCTTACCCACACAAAAGTCCGAAGCCCCAAAATCCCTTTGGGAGCACCGACAAGACTCTTCCAATTTTGATCTCTCCATCTGTATAATGGCACTGTCATTGCCATTGATCGATGTTGACCGGATGGTCGCGTCGAATCCCCTTACAGCCACCGCCCCGGATTGAGAGGTCCCTTGAAGTTTTTCCTTGCGCTAGCTGTGCTCTCCTTTTCCCTTTCGTCCCTGTTAAGCACACCCATAGTTACGGCCGGATCGAACCACATTCAGCAGAATCAGATGCAGGTAGTGATCGATAGTCCGACCAGCAATTGGCAGGTTTCGAACGAGCTGGTAGTGAAGGTTGAGGTGAAGACCATCTTTGAGCTGACCGCGGTGACAGCCCGGATTGGAGGTCAGGACTACCAGCTTTCACCCAATCGCTGCATGTCGAGCAGGAATAACCAGTGTGTCCTCGGTTATGAATCGACCATATCGACCTCGAATCTGCTCTACGGAACATATCAGCTCCAGATTACCGCCCGGGATGTCTATGGGACGACGGCAAGCGCGCAGGTCACCTTTATCGTCAATCGACCGCCACGAGTGACGATGACCAGCCCCCTGAATAATGAGATTTCACAGTCGGGGAGAATCCGCCTGGAGGTTGGGTGTGAGGATGACGATCCTGATCCCTGTGGTGCGGCCACGCTTGAATTTGCGCCTGACGGGAGCAACACAAGCACCATCATCAGAGGGGGATCGAGCGGATTTCGGTTACCAGTCAACGTCGAGATTCCGGTCGACAATTTCAATGGCCAGTCCGGGAATCTCTGCGTAAGGATCAGTGAACAGAGTGGATTGGGCGGCGCCTGTCGCCGGATATACGTCGAGACGAGCCCCTTCCTCCGCCAGGTCAATTCGTTCAATGGAATGATCATTGATATGAAGGACGATCGGATACTGGTCAACGAGAGGCCGAATGGATCGCTATCGAGCAGCAGACTGGTCTTATTCCGACGTTCCACTGGAGCCAGGGAGGAGATCTTTCCCGACGTGGCGGTCACAGAATCTCGCGTTCCGCCTTATGCTTCTTGTACCAGCATCTCTGACAACGGAGTTGTTTTTACCTCATCGGGGGGATCAAGAGGACTGCTCAGGATGTGGCAGAACGGCCAGATGACAACGATCGGGCAGATAGCCGGAGCCTGCTCAGTCAAAGGAAACTATGTCTCCTGGTTTGGCACCGATGTGAATGGCACGAGCACTACTCCAAACGGGATGATGCTGCACGATATGGCGAGGGGCATTACCACCCGGATCGCAGAAAACACATCTTTCTGGCAGTTCAGTACCGGGTCGAACGGCAGTGTCGCCTACTGGTTGAACAAACAGGTCTATCGCTATGCTGATGGAAAGAGTACCCTGATCAGCAATCCAAACGATGGTGGCGGCACGGAGCCGGTAACGGATGGCACTGGAGTGGTCTTCAAGGGATATGGGTTGAGACTCTGGACAGCGAGTGGCGAGGGCTCTATCTCCCCAAACGTCCCATTCAACCTCAACAATCTCTACATCTACTATGTGGTCGAGAATGGTCGGGTGGCCTTTCCACGCGGGGGGGCATCCGGAGGGTTGCAGGTCTGGATCAGGGAGATGGCCACCGGCGTTGAGAAGCAGATTCACTATGTGTTGGCCAACAGCTATCCAGATTCGCTGAGCGCGGGCGGTCGGGTGTCTTACATCTTACTGGCAAAACTTCCATTGATCCCGGAGTCGAAGCGGTATGCCTCGGCCGGTGGAGTGGCACAGGAGGTCGGATCGACCCTTGGAAATCCCTTCTGGGTCGATGAGCGGCTCTATGTTGCGATCGGCGGAACGCTCTTTCAGTTCACCGGCAACCTGTCAAATGATCAGCCGAGTCCCTTCCCGACCATTGCGTCAATCTCACCGTCCGGGGTCACCGCCGGAAGTGCCGGTTTGACCCTCACCGTGACCGGGACGGGTTTCACACGCGGTGCCGTAGTGAGGTGGAATGGCGTCAATCGACCGACGACCTTCATCGATTCGACCCGGATCACGGCAGTAGTTCAGAGCACAGACCTTGCCGTAACTGGACGGGCTGAAGTGACTGTCTATATTCCCGAGTCGGGCGGGCTGGTCTCAGCCCCCTTCAACTTCACAATCGGGAGCAATCCGCGTCAGGTGAGAGTGGTCTCGGTTGGCGGCAGAGCGGGTGGGACCGTGAGTCTGCCAGTGGAGCTGGAGGCGCAGGGTGACGAGGCGGCAGTAGGGTTCAGTCTGAGTTACGATCCGCTGGTGCTGACCAGTCCGCAGGTGGTGATCGGTGGAGGAGCGAATGGGGCGACGCTGAGTGTCAATACTGGCAGCGCGACGCGCGGATTGCTCGGGATTCTGGTCGGGCTGCCTGCTGGTCGGAGCTTCACTGCCGGGACAAAGCAGGTCGTGGTGGTGACCTTTCAGATTGCCGGAGGGGTCGCCACGACAACGACCCGGGTCGACTTCGGCGATCAGCCTATCGCTCGCGAACTTGTCGATAGCCAGGCAAGAAGGCTGGCCGCAAGCTTTGCGGGGACGACGCTCGGGATTGGCCAAGGGATCGAGGGTGATGTCTCGCCACGTCCAATGGGCGACGGAACACTGACCGCCGCGGACTGGGTTCAGATCTCCCGACTGATCGCCGGCCTCGATCTATTCCCCACCGAGAGTGAAGTGATGCGTGCCGACTGCGCTCCCCGGTCGACACTTGGTGATGGTATCCTCAGCCTCGCTGACTGGGTTCAATCCGCACGGTACGTGGCCCAGCTCGATCCGACCACCGCGGCGGGTGGACCAACCGCGATCAGACCCTTTAGTGCACCCGCACCAGAAGGAACCACGCTGGCGCTTGAGAACTCGACCAGCCCCACCCAGATCCGTCTCCTCACGGGTTCGGATGGAACCTGGAACGTCGAGATCGAGTCACAGGGTCGGGAGAACGCCATCGCCTTCAGTCTTCGCTTTGATGCTCGTCGGTGGATAGTCGAGAAGGTCGAGCTCGCCTCTTCCCTCATTGGCGCCTCACTCCAGGTCAACCAGCTCAACGCTAACCGCGGTTTTATCGGGATTATGCTGGCGATGCCAGCCAACCAGGTGATCACCATCGGACGACAGGAGATCGTAAGACT
Organism: Acidobacteriota bacterium; assembly: GCA_041160645.1. GTDB lineage: Bacteria > Acidobacteriota > Blastocatellia > RBC074 > RBC074 > CAIOZW01. The sequence continues at coordinate 5,434 of JBEAVZ010000473.1, read as the reverse complement.
CACTCTCACCCCGCGACTGGCCAATGACAACCCGTCTTCAGCCAGACTGAATTTTGATGACTTTCCGATCCGCCGCGAACTGGTCGGCCCTCTCGCCGACTCGCTGACCGTCGATTTCACAGTTCAAATTGGTGGAGACAATGCCGCTCCGGCGACGATGGTCTCTGCCGCGAGCTATGGAAACAGAGAACTGCCGCGCGGCGGCATTGTCAGTATCTTCGGCAGCCGTCTCGCGACCGGAATCGGCACGGCAGCGACCATTCCGCTCCCATACAGTCTCGGTGGCACTCGGGTCGAGATTACCGACACGAGAGGATTGACCCTGCCGGCATTGCTCTTCTACGCCTCACCCGGACAGGTCAATCTGCTTCTTCCGGATGGCTTGTCGAACGGCACCGCCACCGCGCTCATCACCAACGATCGGAATGAGCGGAGCCTCGCCACGCTGGAGATCGTTGATACTGCTCCCGGACTCTTTACCGCCAATGGCGATGGCCGCGGTATTGCAGCCGGACTCGTCATTCAAGTTGATCGCGATGGAGCACAGCGACAATCCGGTACGGCCCGACTCAATCCGGATATCGGCGCATTCTCGGCTATCCCGATCGACCTATTCAGGGAAGACCAGCAGGTCTACCTGGTTCTCTTCGGCACTGGCCTTCGCTTTCGGAGTCAAGGTTCAGCAGTCCTTGTCAAAGTCGGGGACCACCTCCTGCCAACTATCTACGCTGGAAGTCAAGGGGAGTTTGCCGGCCTCGATCAGATCAATCTTCTCCTGCCACGAACGCTTCGTGGCCTCGGTGAGGTCAACCTCTCGGTGGTTATCGATGGACGTGAATCACCCCCCGTCAGGATCAATATCCGCTGAGCTGCACCAGCGCGCACCTGGGGGCGGACCGGCATCGAGATCCGTGCCACTTCCGATCCAATATGGAGGATTTTGTACCGGTCTGCTGCCCCTAAAAATGAGGGCCTTCGGGCTTTTGTGTCGGTAACCTGAAGCGTTATCGGGATGAAGGGGCGCTTTTACTGGGGACGCGGGCCTCTGACCCGCCTCTGAACTCTGGATATTTTGCCCTCCCCCAAAAAAGGGGACCAGTTAGCCAAGAATTGCAGTTTCCGAAGCCGCAAAAAAGAGAAGACTGCACACCGGAGGTAAAAGCTGCCAGATGAGGGCCAGATCTTGAATTGAACAAGACTCGGTTCCGAAGATAGCTGGTAGATAGAGTAGGACATTAAAAAAGGGTGGGAGCCCGGGGTTGATCCCGGTTCTCCCACCCTTCGATTAGTGACCGGTCATACCGATCAGAAGTTGAGTTTCAGTCCCATGACGATGCGCCGTGAGTTAGCGGCCGCCGTGTAGGAGCCAAAGAGCGCGTTGACCTGGTTGCCGCTGCCATCGAAGCGGGCCGTCGTATCAACGCCGGTGAACTGAGTATGGTTGAACGCGTTGTACATCTCCAGTCGGTACTGGAGCCGCACTCCGCCATCCCGCGACAAGTTGAAGGTCTTGAAGAGGGAGATATCCCAGTTGTTGGTTCCCGGAAGCCGGAAGACATCCTTCGGAGCATTACCACGACCAAAGTTGCCAGGCGCGGTCGGCGCAGCGAAGGCGTTGACATTGAGATGGCACCCGCCAACCGCAGTCGTCCGGGCGGCCGTCGCCGTCGCGGCGAAGGCGTGGTTGCAGAGCGAGTTGCGCTGGTCACGGGCGAGGATCGGATTGGCAATCATGACGACACGACTGTCGACACCCGCACCGCCGCCGCCCACCAGATCGGTGGCCTGAACCAGTGAATAGCCAACCCCCGACGGCGAGCCGCTGATGAACGAGGTCACCCCCGAGAGCTCCCAGCCATCAAAGACCTGGCGGGTCACCCCGTTGTTGACAAACTTGCTCAGGCTGGGCACCCGGTAGACATAGTTGAGCACAAAGTTGTGCGTCCGGTCGAAGTTGCCCTTGCCATAGTTGCGGACCTGGCGATCGATGAAGGGGTTGATGGCGTCGTTGTTGCCATTGACCAGATTCATCAGCTTCGACCAGGTGTAGCTGACTCCAAACGAGAGGCTGCTCGACATGCGTCGGTTGAGCTGGACCTGCATCGCGTGGTAGTTCGAGTTGCCGCCCGTCTCGATCAACTGGATGTCGCCATAGCCCTTGATCGGGCGGAGGAAGTTGTCGGGAAGCGGCGTCGTGCCACCAGCCACGGTCGGGTCGATGCTCGACGGGAGGAAGCGCGCGCCGTAGGGAACGGCATTGAGACTCAGCCGCTGCAACAGATGGCGGCCAAGCGATCCGGTGTAGGCGACATCGAGCACCGTGTTGAGGCCGATGTCACGCTGGATACCGAGGCTGTAGTTATAGACCGCCGTCGGTGAGAAGGTCGGATCGACGGCATTGACGCCCGGCGGGCTGATGCTGAGCGGCGTCGCGAGAAGTTCGCGAATCGTCGTGAAGTTGGCCGTGTAGGTGATGACATTGGGCGGCTGCTCACGCTGCTGCAGCACCTGATCGTCGTTGAAGCGATCATAGAAGACGCCGATTCCGCCGCGGAGCGCCGTCTTGCCATCGCCAAAGAGGTCATACGAGAAGCCGAGGCGCGGAGCAATCTGGATCGGCGGCGACTTGAAGACGCGCTCCTCAACTCTCCGCATGCCCTGGAATGGAGTGCCGGAGCCATCGGCAAAGGTATTGATCTTCACCGAGGGCTGGGTCGTCCCGGTGATCGGATTACGGGCGACACGGTTGGCGCCCGAACAGGGATTGGCCGTCACGCAGAACGGCGTCATGAGCGCCGGCTGCTTCGAGGCGTCGTAGATCGAGCGGTCGAAATAGACCAGCGGATCGTTCTCGCTGTAGGTCGGCTCGATGTAGTAGAACCGGACTCCCGCATCGATCGCGAATCTCCGTCTGACCTTCCAGTTGTCCTGAACGAACCACTCGATGTTGCGGTAACGGGCGTGACCGTCGAGCTTGTTGTTCGATTCGGTGTAGGCGTTGACCGAGCCAATCAGGGCGTTGGCAAAAGGATGGTTGGTATCGAGCGGATTGTTGATGTTCCGGTCGAAATTGAAGGTTCCGTTGAAGGCGGCCGCGCGGGCCGCGTTGCGGGTCGTGTACTCGAGGTAGATGCCCGTCTTGATGTTGTGGCTTCCACGGATCATGGTCAGGTTATCCGACCAGTTCCAGATGTTGTTGGTGCCAAAGAACGGGAACCGCTGCTCGATGTTCAGCTGCGGCGCATTCGAAATGCCACCAAAGGTCACATTGGGAACAAGGCGCAGCGGATTGGCGCCGGGGAAGAACTGCGGCAGAGTCAACCCGAGCTTGACGCGATCATTGCGATCGATTCCCGCCTGGTTGAGCGGACTGACCGTCTGCAATGCCCGGTTCACCCCAAAGGTGAACTCGTTGGTGATCGTCGACGAAAAGCTGTGGATGAGAGTGCTGACGATACCGCGACTCTCGATCTGGTACTTGATCGGGAACTGCGGCCAGACGTTGGAAGCCAGAACGAAGTTGAAATCGCCCTTAAATGCCTCATAGTTCTGGATGCCGCGGGCATAGAAGGTTGTCTTGTCCGAGATGTTCCAGTCGACCCGGAGAATCTCTTCCCGACGCGGCTGGTCGACCAGACTCTGGAAGACATTGTTGAACGTGTTGGCCGAATTGCTGAAATTGGGCTGCGGGAAGATGTTGAGCAGCCTCTGCCCGTTCGGATCGATCCGGTTGGCCGGGATGATGTTGCCCTGGAAGGGCTGACCGGTCAGTGGATCACGGACGACGATCAGACGGTTGTTGGTGTCGAAGCTCTGCGAAAAGTCGCCAGCCCGTTCACGCGCCGTCGGATAGGTGATCGTTCCCTGCCGGGTCGGATAGAGCCGCGGCAGATACTCCTGCGACCAGAAGAAGAAGAGCTTGTCACGATTCTTGTTGAAGTTGGTTCCGGGAATGATGACCGGACCACCAATCGTCCCGCCCCAGTAGTTGAAGCGATATCGCTGCTTGGGGATATTGCGCAGATTGTTGAAGAACTCGTTGGCGTTGAACTGCTCGTGGCGCTTGAAGTAGAAGCCGCTGCCGTGGAAATCACGGGTACCGTTCTTGATGACCACGTTGATCGTGCCGCCACTGCTGCGACCATACTCGGCCTGGTAGTTGGTCAGCAACACCTTGACCTCGCCGATCGCGTCGAGACCGGGAGCGAGATATGGTCCGAGCTGCGATCCGGTATCGAGAGACGAGATGCCATCGAGGGTCAGGTTGACCGTTCCAGGACGGCTGCCATTGATGCTGACGCCGACGAGGTTGTTCCAACCCGGCGCCTCGCGGTTGGCCGTATCGACCACGCCGGGCAGCAACTTGACCAGCCCCATGTAGTCGCGCCCCTTCAGCGCAATGCTCTGGATCTGCTGCTCGTCGATCAGGCCGGCCCGTTCGGCGCTCTCCGTCTTGACGAAGGTCTGTTCAGCAGTGATCGTCACCGTCTGGCTCACATCGCCAATCTCCAAAGCAATCCGCACCGGGACGCGTTCATTGGCGCTGACGGGAATAGCCCGGCGCTCAAACTTTTTGAAGCCACTGGCAGTGATCGTGATGCTGTAACTGCCCGATAGAAGCTGGGGGGCGACGAAGTTGCCCTGGGCGTCAGTGACCACCGTCACGACGCGTGCCGTCTCCTCGTTGGTGATCTCGACCTGCACATTCGGAACCGCCGCTCCCTGTGCATCGACGACCGTGCCGGAGATCTGTCCGGTCAATCCCTGTGCCTGACCCTGGTCGACGAGACCAATCTGCCACGCCAGCAGCATCGTCAACCCAATCAGGATCTTGCCAATAATCTTTTTGACTGTCATCTTTACTCCTGTGAATTATGACTACTCTTTCCCGCTGCCACTGAAGGCAACTAATTCAATGCCTTGGTTCAACGCCTTGGTTCAAAGCCAAGGCTCAAGGGCCGGACTTAAAGCCCAAGCTTGAAGCCCAGACCTGAAGCGCAGTGGTCCCACCGAGTCACCTATCGATTCAATAACTAGTCGACCAATCCTGACTAGCCGGCCAATCCTGATCGATCGGTCTCCCTGCCTCCCCATGCCGGCAAAAGTCCGGATGATGGATGAAGGTCAGAAGAGACAGACGGTACGGTCGGTCCTATTTGCCGTGTGAGACTGATCACCTCGATGATCAGTGCCTCTGTTGTTGATCGAACTAACTGATGATCTAACAGTAAATGGCTGACTTGTTAAATTGATTCAACAAGCAATAATTGACGGGATGATACAGATTAGCCATCACCATCGCAAGGTTTTTTTGATATTTCCGACAATACAACTCCAAAAATAACCGAGCGGGACGTGCACTGACCGGAGTGGAAAAAGGAGAGAGTCGACAAGGCAGGACCCGCCCAGGCGCCAGCTTGCCCGGGCAGCAAGA
>JBEAVZ010000468.1:0-16984 GCA_041160645.1 Acidobacteriota bacterium | reverse complement strand
GCTTGCCAGCCTGCAGGGCGGCAAGGACGATCTCGCGGTGCTGATGGGTCGGCGTGGCCACGATCACCGCCTCGACTTCAGGCGACTCGAGAAGCCTGCGGTAGTCGGTGTTGGTCGTCGCCTTGGGCGCCAGCTCCACCCCCTTCTTCAGCGCTGGCTCATAGGTGTCGCAGAGCATGGTCACCCTGGCCATCGGGAGGCGCGAGAGATTGGTCAGGAGCTCCCTTCCCCACTGCCCGATGCCGATCAGCCCAAACCTGACCGGGGGACCCTTGATCTCCTCCTGGTCGAGAATCGCCGCGGCCCGCAGCTCCTCTTCGGTGAAGAGAACCATCAATCCCGCCATGGCCGTCTTCAGAAAATCTCGACGCTCCGCCGTCCGTTCATCGATTCGTTCCTTCATGACTCTGACTCCTTTGACGCCGCTCAGACACGCCAGCTGCCCGCTTTAAAACTGTGGAGTGACCTGATGTATTGCGCCCGCTCAAACTGGGTTGGATCCGGGCAGTTGATCTGGCTCATGCTCCCCCGCATTTGGCCAAGTGATTCGTACTCATTCGTGGTCATCCAGTCGACCATCTCCCGTTCGATCGTCGCCAGGTACTCGATGCCATGGCGATAGAGCGTCGAACAGAGCTGGGTAACCGCGGCGCCAGCCATGACCATCTTCAGCACATCCTGCGCCGTGTGGATGCCGCTCGTCCCGGCCAGACTGGCCCGGACACGGCCATAGAGGATGGCGATCCAGCGAAGCGGCAGCCGCAGGGCCATCGGGGCGCTGAGAATGATGTGTGGCTGAACCTCGAGGTTCTCGAGATTGATATCTGGTTGATAGAAGCGATTGAAAAGGACCAGGCCATCCGCCCCGGCGGCATCGAAACGTCTGGCCATATTGGCCATATTGCTGAAATAGGGGCTCAACTTGACGGCGACCGGAATCGCCACCGCGGCCCGCACACGCTCGAGAATGTCGAGGCAGTTCTGCTCGACCGCCGCTCCGGTCAGCTGATCGTCGGTGGGAATATTATAGATATTGAGCTCGAGGGCGCTCGCCCCGGCCTGCTCGATCAACCGGGCATGGTCGGTCCATCCACCGGCGGAACTGCCATTGAGACTGGCGATGACCGGAATGTCGACGGCTGCCCGCGCCCGGCGGATATGCTCGAGATACCCATCCGGACCGAGACGAAACTCGCCTGGCTCAGGAAAGTAGGTCAGAGCCTCGGCAAAACTCTCCGTGCCGGTCGTCAGGTGGTGGTGCAACTCGAGCGTCTCGCGTGAGATCTGCTCCTCAAAGAGCGAGTAGAGGACGACTGCGGCGGCGCCGGCATCTTCCATGCGGCGAATGTGGTCGATCTCTTCTGAGAGCGGTGAGGCCGAGACGACCAGGGGCGTGCGCAGATCGAGACCGAGATAGGTGGTGCGGAGATCCATACGTACCTCTTCCTGTTATTCCATCCTGGTTTCAGGGTCCTGGGCGGGCGCACTGGTTGAGTCTGGAACTCCTTCACCTGCGGGCAGTGGACCGGCCGGTTGGCGCGTGGCCATAAACTCGTAGAAACGCCATCGCGACTGAACCGCCCGCTGCGCCTCCTGCAGCATCCGTCGGGCGTCATCGGGATGGCTCTTGGTGAGCATCTTGAAGCGGTTCTCACGGTACATGAAATCTTCGAGGGGAATCTTCGGACTGCGGGAATCGAGCTGGAGCGGGTTCTCGCCCCGCGCCTCCCGTTCCGGATGGTAACGGTAGAGGAGCCACTGGCCGGCGTCGACCGCCGCCTTCTGGCTCTGCATGCCGGCGCTCATGTCGATCCCGTGGGCGATGCAATGGCTGTAGGCAATGATGAGGGAGGGGCCATCGTAGGCCTCGGCCTCGAGAAAGGCCTTCAGCGTATGCTCATCGCGCGCGCCAAGGGCGACACTGGCGACATAGACGTGGCCGTAGCTCATGGCGATCATCCCGAGATCCTTCTTGCCGCCCGGCTTCCCGCCTGCGGCAAACTTGGCCACGGCCGCGCGCGGGGTCGACTTCGACATCTGGCCGCCCGTATTCGAATAGACCTCGGTATCGAGGACGAGGATGTTGACATTGCGGCCACTGGCAAGAACGTGGTCAAGCCCACCAAAGCCGATATCATAGGCCCAGCCGTCTCCACCGATGATCCAGACACTCTTCCTGACCAGCAGATCGGCGAGCACACGCAACTGGCGCGCCTCCGGAGAGTCGAGCGGGGCCAGCCGCTCTTTGAGGATCGCGACCCGCTCCCGCTGCTCGTAGAGATCCGCCTCGTCTCCCTGCGCGGCTCCGAGCAGCCCTGCGGCCAGCTCCTCGCCAATTACTCCCGCGAGACGTTGAACGAGCTGCCGGGCAAACTCGATCTGCTTGTCGAGTGAAATCCGATAACCGAGGCCAAACTCCGCATTGTCCTCAAAGAGCGAGTTGGCCCAGGCCGGCCCACGCCCCTCAGCATTGACCGTGTAAGGCGTGGTCGGGAGATTCCCGCCATAGATCGAAGAACACCCGGTCGCGTTGGCGATCAGCATCCGGTCACCAAAGAGCTGCGTCGCCAGCTTGATGTATGGGGTCTCGCCACACCCGGAGCAGGCGCCGGAGAACTCGAAGAGCGGCTGCTGAATCTGCTGCTGGCGGATGCTGCCAGTCTTCAGATCGCGCCGGTCATGCTCGGGCAGGGTGAGAAAGAAGTCCCAGTTGGCCCGCTCCTGTTCCCGCACGGGGGGCTGCGGGACCATGTTCAGCGCCTTGAATCTTGGCTGCGATTTATTCTTCGCCGGACAGACATCGACACAGATCGCACAGCCGGTGCAGTCCTCGGGCGCGACCTGGATCGTGTAGTTCAATCCGGCCCACTCCCGATCCTTACTGCCGGTCGTCTTGAAGCTCTCCGGGGCCCCATTCAGGCGCCCCTCGTCATAGACCTTGATTCTGATCACTCCGTGCGGACAGACCATGGCGCACTTACCGCACTGGATGCAGACGTCCGGATCCCAGGCGGGAATTTCCAGCGCCAGATTCCGCTTCTCCCAGCAGGCGGTCGCCGTTGGAAAGGTCCCGTCGACCGGCAGCGCGCTGACTGGCAGTGAATCTCCGTGCCCGGCAATCATCGGGCCGAGCACCCGGCGCACGAAATCTGGCGCTGCCGCCGGGACGGGCGGCGGCTGCGCGATCGCGCCCTGCGCCTGCTCCGGAACAGCCACCTCAAAGAGGTTATCGAGCGTTCCATCGACCGCCCGCAGATTCATGGCGACCACCTCGTCCCCTTTCTTCCGGTAGGTCTTGATGATCGAATTCTTGATCTGCTCGATTGCCGCCGTGCGTGGCAGGACACCGGAGAGGGCGAAGAAACAGACCTGCATGATCGTGTTGATCCGCCCGGCCATGCCAACCTGCCGCGCCACGCCACTCGCATCGATGACATAGAAGCGAATCCGCCTGTCAATGAGCGTCTCCTGCATTGCCCGCGGCAGTCGATCCCAGACCGCGTCCGGACCGAGCGGAGTGTTGAGCAGGAAGGTTCCCCCTTCGACAAGCGGGCTGACCATGTCGTAACGCTCGAGAAAGATCGGCTGATGGCAGGCCACGAAGTTGGCCTCGCTGATCAGATAGGTTGAGTGAATCTGCTGTGGTCCAAAGCGCAAGTGAGAGACGGTGATCGCCCCGGACTTCTTCGAATCGTAGACGAAATAACCCTGCGCGTAGTTGTCGGTATTTTCACCGATTATCTTGATCGAGTTCTTGTTGGCACCCACGGTGCCATCGGCGCCCAAACCGTAGAAGAGGGCCCGCACGACCTCCGGCCGCTCCGTCGAAAACGTCGGGTCGTAGTCGAGGCTGCGGAAGGTGACGTCGTCGTCAATGCCGATCGTGAAGTGGTTTTTGAGCTCTTCGCCCCGCAGATGGTCGAAGATCCCCTTGATCATCGCCGGGGTAAACTCTTTCGAGGCCAGTCCGTACCGTCCGCCAATCACCCCGGGCAGTCGTGAGAACCGCCCCCAGCCATTCGTGACCCCTTCGGCCAGCGCCGCCACGACATCGAGATAGAGTGGTTCACCCGCCGCGCCCGGCTCCTTGGTTCGGTCGAGGACCGCGATCCGCCGAACCGTCGCCGGCAATGTCTCGACAAATCGCCGCACGTCGAAGGGACGGTAGAGCCGGACCTTGACCATGCCGACCTTCTCCCCGGCCGCGGTGAGCGCCTCGATCGTCTCCTGCGCCGTCTCTGCTCCCGAGCCCATGAGGACGATCACCCGCTCCGCATCCGGTGCGCCATAGTATTCGAAGAGGCGGTACTGGCGTCCAACCTGCCCGGCCAGCTTGTCGAGCAGCTGCTGCGTAATCCCCGGACAGTTCTCATAGAAGCGATTGACCGTCTCCCGCCCCTGAAAGTAGACGTCCGGATTCTGGGCCGTCCCCCGCAGCACCGGATGATCAGGCGAGAGGGCGCGCTGGCGATGCGCCTCGATCAGATCCGGGTCGAGCATCAAGCGCATGTCATCCTCGGTCAGCATCTCCACCTTCATGACCTCGTGCGAGGTGCGGAACCCATCGAAAAAATTGATGAACGGAATCCGCGACTGAAGCGTCGCCGCCTGGGCCACCAGGGCCATGTCCATAGCTTCCTGGACCGAGGAGGCGCAGAGCATCGCCCATCCGGTCGCCCGCGTCGCCATGACGTCGCTATGATCACCGAAGATCGAGAGACCCTGGGCCGCCAGGGCACGGGCGGCAACGTGAAAGACCGCCGGAGTCAGCTCACCGGCAATCTTGTACATGTTCGGGATCATCAGCAGCAGCCCCTGCGATGCCGTGAAGGTCGTCGTCAGTGCCCCGGTCTGGAGCGCGCCGTGAACTGCCCCGGCGGCGCCTCCCTCACTCTGCATCTCGACCACCGCCGGAACCGTTCCCCAGATGTTGGCGACCCGCTCCGACGACCAGCCATCCGCAAACTCACCCATCGGCGAAGACGGCGTGATCGGATAGATGCAGATCACCTCGTTCACCCGGTAGGCGACGTGCGCCACCGCTTCGTTCCCATCGATCGTCTTTAGTGCTCTCTTCATCACACCCTCGGTAGACGCAACCTCGCGTCCAGTCTCACCTTTTTTACGCGTCAGTCTGCAGTTAAGTGCAAACGCTGTTCCACGACGCCGGGGTCGCGACAAGATCGGCTGCCGCAACGTAACGCACTATCTGTGTAGGATTACCGGGAGAGTGAGGATTGGCTGGCGGAGGGAGCAGCCTGCGGAATGTTACCCATTTCGGGCCTGCGGGTAACTGGCTGCGTGAATTTACCCAATTGACTGATCGAGAGGGGCCGGGCGGAATGAGGTGACCACTTCGATCGGATCACCGGGACGGACGAGCCCCCCGCGAACGACCCGGGCCAGCTGTCCGCAACAACCGACCAGAAGTTTGGGAAGATGAAAATCGATGCGCGTGATCGATCGACAGGGGTTGCGCTTTTCGGTCAACTCAAGCTCAGCCTCGCCAAGCCGGAGGATTGTCCCCAGCGGCAGTTCGTCGAGCGGAAGTTCGAAGGTCAGGATATTGGCGCTGAGGGCGTCGGCCGGCACGGTGTAGCCCTGCTGCTCAAGATCTCGCCGCACCTCCTCAGAAAAGAGGCTGACCTGCCGGAGAGGATCACGGCCGGCATGCCGGTCTCCGCGCAGTCCAAAATCGGCAACCAGCTCACCAAAGAGAACCGCCGGCTTGCCCCCTCCCTTTCGATCACCGGAATGGATACTGAAGACCGTCGGCATGTTCCTCCCAACCGCAGAAAACTGATCCTCAATAGGCCGCCAGATCGCGGATCGCCCGCAGCAGATCCTCTGTCTGGGGCAGAATCGCGTCCTCAACCTCCGGAGCGTAGGCGACAAAGGAGTCGAGCGCAGCCACTCGCCGCACCGGCGCATCGAGATGATCGAAGAGATCAGAGGAGATTCGCGCCGCCAGCTCCGCCCCATATCCCCAGGAGAAGGGATCCTCATAGGCGACGATGACCCGGTTCGTCTTCCGCACACTCCGCTCGATCGCCTCCCAGTCGTAGGGGTTGAGCGAGCGGAGGTCGATCACTTCAACCCGCAGATCGAGCTCCTTCTCGGCCATCCCTGCCGCGACCAGCGAACGCTGGACGAGGGCGCCGTAGGTGACGATGGTCAGATCGCTCCCCTCGCGGGCCAGACGGGCCTTGCCAAAGGGGATCGAGAAGTCCGGCCCCGGGTACTGGCTCTTGTTATAGGTCTGCCGGTAGAGGTGCTTATGCTCGAGGAACAGGACCGGATCGTCACAGCGGATCGCCGTGCGCAGTAACCCATAAGCATCGAGCGCGGTCGAGGGCAGCACGACCCGCCACCCGGGCAGCGCCGTAAAGAGCGAGGCGCCCGACTGACTGTGATAGATCGATCCACCCTTCAGGTAGCCGCCAATCGGCGCGCGGACCACCATCGGCGCCTTCCAGTTGTTGAAGGAACGCCAGCGGAGAACGGCAATCTCGTTCCGCATCTGCATGTAGGCTGGCCAGATATAGTCGAAGAACTGGATCTCGGCCACCGGTTTGATGCCCCGGACAGCCATCCCCATCGATCTTCCGACGATGTTCGCCTCGGCGAGCGGCGTATTGAAGACCCGCTCACTGCCAAAGCGGCGCTGCAGATTGGAGGTCACCTTGAAGACCCCGCCCTTGCCCTTCACCTTGTCGAGATGCTGCGCCCGACTGACATCGGCGACATCCTCGCCCAGCACGACCACCCGCGGATCGTGCTCCATCTCCTCGTGGAGACAGCGATTGATCAGGTCGACCATGGTCAGCTCCGCACCGGAGAAGTTCGCCTTCTCTTCGTTGTCAAAAGCTGCTCCACGCGGATCGACCTCCGGGGAGTAGACGTAGAGCAGAGCCGATTCCGGCGCCGGCTGGGGAATCTCGAGGACCCGGTCGGTCACCTCGTTGATCTCCCGATCAGCCTCTTCGCGAAGCTGCTGCAGTTCATCCGCCGTCGCAATCTTCTCGTCGAGCAGCAACTGCTCGAGGCGGAGGAGCGGATCGCGCTGCGCGTCGAACTGTCGCTCCTCCTCGGGACGGTACATGGTCTCGTCATCGGACTGCGAATGGGAGTAGGGACGCGTCACGTGCGCGTGGAGAAGCGCCGGGCCTCGCTGGGCCCGGATGTGATTGACGACCCGTTCAACGGCGAGATAGCTGTCGACAAAATCGGTCCCGTCACACTCCGCCACGTAGAGTCCGGGATAGTCACGGAGCAGCCTCGAGATGCTGCCGCCAACCATCTGGACCTCGACCGGGGTCGAGATGGCGTAACCGTTGTCTTCGATCAGGTAGAAGACGGGCAGTTGCAGATTGCTGGCCGTATTGAGGGATTCCCAGAATTCGCCTTCACTGGTCGCCCCATCGCCAGCCGAGACGTAGACGATCTCGTCCTTCTTGAAGAGGTTCGCCCGTTCCGCAATCTCCTCGATGATCGAGTATCGATAGCCGGCTTCAGCGGTTCCCACCGCCTGCAGAAACTGCATTCCCGTGCAGGAGGAGCGCGAGACCATGTTGAGCCGCGGCGCCCCCCAGTGTGAAGGCATCTGGCGCCCGCCGGAGAGCCGATCATCCCGGCCAGCCACGGCGGCCAGCAACTGCTCATACGGAGTCAGCCCCAGCTGGAGGGCCAGCGCACGATCTCGATAGTATGGATAGAACCAGTCATATCCCGGACGGAGATGCATGGCCGCCGCAACAAGAATTGCCTCATGTCCGGCACAGCTGATCTGAAAATAGATCCGATTCTGCTTCTTCAGCAGCAGTTCCTTGTCATCCAGACGGCGTGACTGGTAGATGGATCGATAGGCACGCCGAAGGATCGTCGGGTCGACCGCCGCAACACGGGATTCGTTTTTCCGTTCAGTCTTCATCAAATCGTCGATCTCCCTGACTCACGTCTCGCGGCCAGTCGGTTCCAACTGTTCAGGTCAGGACAGAAGAGTCATTCCGGTTACACATTAGTCGACAAGTCTATACAAGTAATCTCCCATTGTGCAAGCAATGGCAGTGTGAGATCATCCCCGTTGCTTCCTTTGGCCCCCGGGCGCGACGGGGCCCGCTGGCGCCACGGCCCTGGCCGATGAGCGGCCCAACAACGCTGACGTCAAAAGAGGCACGGGCGGCCAAGATCCTGAAACGGCGGGCCTGATGCGGCGTGATAATGATGATGAGCCGGAGAGAAACGATGCTGCTGAATGAGGAAGAGATTGCCAACCGACTCGCCGCGCGGCCAGAGTGGCGCCTGAATGGTGGACTGGATGGTGGCCTGAATGGTGGCCTGAATGGTGAAAAGATCGTCCGCCACTTCACCTTCGCCAACTTCCGCGCGGCGCTCGACTTTGTCAACCAGGTTGGTGAAGCGGCGGAAGCGGCCGATCACCATCCCGACATCCTCATCCACGACTGGAACAAGGTCGAGCTGAGCCTGACCACTCACTCCGCGGCGGGACTCACCTGGCGCGATTTTGAGCTGGCCGAGAAGATCGACGCCCTCGTCCAACCGAGTCCTGATCTGTGAAGTTATGCAAGACAGTTTGAATGCCGTCAGCGTCCTCAGCGCGATGATCACCCCGGCGGTTCTCATCTCGGCCTGTGCAACGCTGATCTTCTCGACCTCAACCCGCCTCGCCCGGATCGTCGACCGCGTCCGTAATCTGATGTCCTCGATCGAGACGCTCTCTTCGACCGACAATGTCGACTTTCCCGAGGAGCGGACGCGGGAATTCAACCGGCAACTGGCCATCCACACCCGGCGCGGCAAACTCATCCAGAATGCGCTGACCAGCTTCTACATCTCGCTGAGCCTCTTCGTCGGGGCCACGGTGACGATCGGCATTCGCGCCGCTTTCAAAGTCTTCCCGCTCTGGATTCCCAATCTGATGGGCATCGTGGGAACACTCTTCCTCTTCTATGCCTGTATGATCCTCATTGCCGAAACACGCCTCGCCCTCCGCTCCGTGCGCTCCGAGATGGAGTTCACCCTCCTCCTGCGTGAAAAATATGAAGCGCGACGCGCGCAGCGTCGGCGTGAGGAGAGCGTATGAAAGAAGTGACGATAGTCTGTGATGGCAGCAGCATCGGAAATGGCAGGAAGACTTCGCGCGCGGCGGCGGCGGCGATCCTCGAATACCGTGGCCGCCGAAAGATCGTTGGCGAATATCTGGGTGATGGAACGAATCAGCAGGCCGAGATCATTGCCGCCTGCGTCGGTCTCGAGGCCCTCACTGAAGCCTGCGTGGTGCGGGTCGTCACCGATTCACAGTACGTGGTCAAGACCATGCAGGGGCTCTTCAAAAGAAAGACCAATCTTGAGTTCTGGCAACGGCTCGACCAGGCCGCCAGCCTCCATCGCGTGACGTGGAGCTGGACCCGCGGACACGCCGGACATCCGATCCAGGAGAAGTGCGACGAAGCCGCCCGGACGATCGCCAGCAGCGGACAGATCGACCACAAGATCCTCAACGCGATCCTCTCCGATGGACTGGCCTGAGATTGGTGACGAGCGAAACCTCCACCTTCATCCGGCGCCTGGCTGCTCTCGTGACGCGAATGCCATTGTTTTGGCGGGGCAGGATTGGTCGGGAGGTCGCCCCGCACTGCGGCATCCCGCCCGTCGTCGGGCGACGGGTTTGAATATCGAAGCGGCCATCAGTTATGATCGAATGCTTGCAGCAGGTGGAATGTTCACCGATATAACAACCCATCCGTGGTGATGGTGAAAGGCGAAGGTATGAGCGACCAGATGGCAGACAAGGAGATCCCGGGTGGCACAACGCTGCGGCAACCAGTCGCCCTGGCCTACCTCAACCTGACCAAGCCCCGCATCACATTGATGGTCGTTCTCTCGGCGCTCGCCGGGTTTGCGCTCGGGACAGATCGGCCGGTCGACTGGTCAGTTCTGCTCCATTTCACCCTGGGCATCACCATCCTGTCGAGCGGCATTGGAGCGCTCAACCAGTATTGGGAGCGCGATCTCGACAAACTGATGCACCGCACGAGCGTGCGGCCACTCCCGCGGGGGTGGATCACCCCAACCCGGGCGCTCCTCTTCGGGACGCTGCTTGCGGTTCTCGCGGAGCTCTACCTCGCCTGGTTTGTCAATCCGCTGACCGCCTTCTGGGGGCTGGTCGCGCTGGGCAGCTACCTCTTCATCTATACTCCACTCAAGACCCGGACCCACTGGTGCACCTTCATCGGGGCGATCCCCGGAGCTCTCCCACCGCTTCTTGGCTGGGCCGCCGCCACCAACCGGGTCGGCGTCGAGGCCCTGACCCTCTTCGCGATCATGTTCTTCTGGCAGTTTCCACACTTCCACGCGATCGCGACGATGTATCGGGACGACTACGCGCGGGCCGGGATCAGAATGCTGCCGGTCGTCGAGGCCGATGGCCGGTCGACGGCGCGGCAGATCGTGCTCTACTCGATTGCCCTGCTGCCAGTCAGCCTGCTTCCAACCCTTCTCAATTTCTCCGGAAGAGTCTATTTTGCCGGAGCTTCGCTGCTGGGAGTCTGGTTCCTCAGTGTGAGCATCCGGACGGCGCGCGATATGTCGCGTGATGAAGCGCGCCGGCTGCTCAAGGCGTCGGTGCTCTACCTGCCTCTCCTTCTCATCCTGATGGTTCTCAACAGTTGAGACCAGCCTCACCCCAGTGGCCCATCACCTGTGGGCCGCCTTCTCCAGCCGATCCATAAGGGCCAGCCCGAGCCCCTCCCGCTCCACTGTCTGGCAGAAGATCGTTTCTATCCCGGCGGTATCGCATTCACGAAAGAACTGGAAGACCCGTCGGGCATACTCATCGACGGACTGACAAAGGGCAACCTGGGCGAAGTCCTGCGGATTGTGGGGTGGATCGATCCCGATGTAGGCAGACCGGTCGCCGCTGAAGATGGCGGTTGGCGTATGACAGAGAACGATCCGGGCGTGGGGGGAGTAGTGGCGATACTTCATCCCGGGACTTTTAGGGGCCGCGGGGATGTGCGGATCGGAGATGGCCAGCCCAGGAATGACGTGGCGCAGCTCCTCGAGAGTGATCGCTCCGGCACGGAGCAGTGTCGGCACGGCGGCGGTACAATCGACGACGGTCGACTCCAGACCGACCCGCGTCGGCTCTCCCTGCAGAATGCAGGCAATGCGCCCCTCGAGATCCTCGAGGACGGCCTGCCAGGTCGTCGGGCTGGGTCGTCCGGAGAGATTGGCGGAGGGGGCGACGAGGGGAAGACCACAGGCGCGCAGCAGCTCGATCGCCAACGGATGGTCGGGCATCCGCACTCCGATCGTCTCCAGACCGGCAGTGGCGATCATGGGCACCGCCGGGAGCTTGGGAAGGACGACCGTCAACGGCCCGGGAAAGAACCGGTCGATCAGCAGCCTGGCGGCCGGCGGAATTTCGCGCGCCAGTGAGAGAAGCTGATCCAGGGTCGCGATGTGGGCGATGAGTGGATTGTCACTCGGCCGCCCCTTCGCCGCGAAGATCTTGGCGATCGCCGCTTCATTAAAGATGTTCGCCCCCAGACCATAGACTGTCTCGGTCGGAAAAGCGACCACTTCGCCTTCAACGATATATCGAGCCGCGCTCTCAACCGATTTGGTCAGTTCGGTCTTCAATTGGCAGTAATAAACCGGCGCACAACCGGGGTGAAGGTCAGCGCGTCATCTGCTGCTCCGACATCCTTGAAGCGCGGTGAGAAGAGGGTGCGGTTACGGACCGGCGTGACCCGGTAGACGGTCCCCAGCTCAAACCCCCGCTGACTCCAGTTCCCATTTGCGTCGATCGTCACCGGATCAGGAATTACGCCGGTACCGGAGACTCGCGAAAACTGAACGATTGTCAGGGCAAAGATCGACGGCCCCCCCTCCACCCGGCCAGCCAGGTTGAAAAAGCGGCCGGCGGCGAGATCGTAGGCGGCTTTGACGTCGAGACGACCATAACCATAGAGATTGTTCGGGGTGCCGGTCGATGAACAGGTGGCCGCACTGACCCGGACCGCCGAGTCATTGAGCAGTTGCTCGGTCAGGTCGACCTGGCCGCGAAGGTGCGGGAAGGCCGACCAGAGAAGCGCCACGGCGCCAGCCACGTGGGGAGTCGCCATCGAGGTTCCCTGGAGAAAACTGTAGGCCCCGCCGCGCATCGCGGAACGGGTTCGGGTGCCCGGGGCAGTGATATCCGGCTTGACCCGCCGGCTCCCATCGATCGTGACCGGACCGCGACTACTGAAACTTGCCAGAAGGCCTGTTGAGGTGTCGACGGCGCCAACGGTGTAGCCGGCATCGTAGATTCCCGGCGGATCGCTGACCGTCGAGCAGCCGCCGACCCCTGAATTTCCTGCGGCAACGATCGTCATGATCCCTGCAGCGCGCTGGGCCTCGACCGCGGCGCGGAGAGATTCAGCCACGCAGCCCTCCGAGGGCGGACAGCTCCAGGAGTTGGTCGTCAGATCGGGCGCTTTTGACGGATCGCCCTGCGCCGGGGTGCCCTTGACCGGATAGGGCGCGAGAAAGAACTGAAAACATTCGAGATAGGTTGCCGGTGTTCCGTTGCCACGGTCCATGTTCCGACAGGCAATGAACTTGGCCCCGGGAGCAACCCCGATCTGGTTCGCTCCGCCATCGGTACCGACCGCAGTTCCGATGGTGTGGGTCCCGTGACTGTCGTCATCACAGGGAACCGGACTGTCGGCTCCGCAGACGCTCCCGGTGGTATGGATGCTGTCGTGCCAATTGTAGTCGTGATTGGCCGTCGTGCCATCCCAACCGCGGTAGCGGGACTTGAGGGCCGGATGCCCCCACTCGACGCCGGTGTCCTGTCCACCAATGACTATTCCCTGCCCGGTGAATCCGGCTTCCCAGACGAGGGGGGCACGGATGACATTGATTCCCGGTTCAATCGCCTGGGAAACGTCCGTCCGGTCAAGCTCCTGCCGCTGGCTCTCCTCCGGCGAGTCGATCGGGGAGATTCCGGAGATGACCGGATTGCCGTCGATCCGCGCCACCTCGGGGCGCGCCGCAATCATAACCGCGATATCCCGATCCCCCTTCACGAGGACCGTGTTGACGATGTAGAACGACTGGTGCTCGATGCGGCGATCTTCGAGCCAGGTAAGCAGTGACGACTGCGTCCGGCGCGCGTGCTCAAAGAGCGTCTCGTAGACGAAGCGCCCCTTCGCCTCCTTGGTTGGCAGCGTGGCGGCGGCGCTCAGATCGGCCTGTTCTTCGAGCACTACCAGAAATTCGGCCGATGTTCCCGCGGCAGTCTTCTCCAGCACCCACGGGGAGAGCTTGGCCATGACTCGCGGATCGTGCTGCGGATCGTATCCGGAACCGGTCGAAAAGACAGCCAGCAGACCTCCCGTGACGATGATCGGAACGGCAATCAGAAAGAGACGGAACAGAAATCGTCGCATTGATACTCCTGTCGGTACAAACGGGCCGCCGATCGACGTTCCGGACGGCGGAGGACTACCTGGCACGCCGCTTCAGCAGGGCTTCAATATCTCATGGCCTGCACGGCCGCATCCGACCACGCCTCGAGGGGCGCAAAGTTGTCGGTCAGAATGACGGCCTTGTCCCGCGGCAGCGTCAGTTCAGATGGAAAGACCGCCGCGACATAGTTCGCCTTCCGAACCTCCTCCGAGACCTTCATCGTGAAGGGTTCGGGAGTCTCCGGCAGAACTCCGGCAACAAGGAACATGGTCGAGACAAACTGGCTCGGTCGTCCAGCCAGGAACCAGTTGGGCGAGAAGACCCGCGTCTTCCCGAGGGCCGACTCCATGGTCGCGACGACAGAGGAGACAACCTTCGCCTCTTCGCCATTGATGCCACCAACGATGTTGGCAATGATCAACCCATCCGGAGCCAGTGTGCGGAGGCCCTGAAACGCCTCCTGGGTCAGGAGATGGAAGGGCGGAGTGTCTCCACTGAACGCATCGAGGACGATCACGTCATACTTTTCGTTCTGCTGCGCGAGCAGCACCGTCTCGGTCCGCGCATCCCCAATGATCACCTTCACCGAATCCGGCAGACCGAAGTGCTCACGGGCGACCTTCTCCGACATCGGATCGATCTCGATCACCGTCACCTCGACGCCGATCTCAGCCATGGCCCGGGCAAAGACTCCCGCGCCCAGCCCCCAGATGAGCATCCGCCGCGGAGTCCCCTTGGCCGTGCTCAATCTTTGCAGACCATAGGCGTAACGGGCCGAGGAGACGTTGCCGATCAGCGATCCCTGCTGGACGCCGTTCAGGAACAGGTAACGAACTCCGCGAAAATCGCTCACCACCAGGTCACCGTAGGACGAAGGGACACGGGCCGTGACCGGATAGGACTGGTTCTTATAGAGAACTTCCCGATCGGCCTCTTCGCCGACGACTTTTGTGCCAACCGACGCGAGGGTCAGGCCAACCAGGAAGAGCGCGAGGTACTGGCGGCTCGAATTGAGCAGCAGATAGAAGATCGGGGGGATCGAGAGGGCGACGACCGTCGCAATAATCGCCGAATGAACACTCATGTTCGGGATCAGGAGCAGTGAGACGGAGAGGCTGCCGGCAACTGAACCGACGGTCGACAGAGCGTAGAGATTCCCAACGCTGGTTCCCAGCTGCCGTTGGTCGGCAGCCGCCTTGACGGCCATTGGCGAGACCATGCCGAGCAGGAAGAGCGTCGGCAGAAAGAGGACCGTTGCCGCCACGAAAGTGCCGCCAACCATTCCGGCGCCATAAGATGCACGCAGCACCGGCTTGGTCAGCAGATCGGAGATGAGCAGAGTCCCGGCGGCGCTGGCCATGACCATCATCAACGACTTTAGCCCGGGGCGGCGATCAGCAACCCGGCCACCCAGGGCGTAACCGACGGCGAGCGCGGCCAGGGTTACGGTGATCAGGGCGCTCCAGACGTGAAGCGTCGTTCCAAAACTGGGCGCGAGGACACGCGATCCCAGAATCTCGACGATCATCACCGAGGCGCCACCAATCAGCACGGCTACTCTCAACAACCACTGGTTGAGCCCGGAGAGATCTGTCTCCTTCGTCTCGGACTCCTTGCTCACTCTCCCTTTTGCGCTTGATTGCACGTCTAACCTTCCTTGAAATTGAGTTTAAGTGATTCCGCAACTTTAACACGACGCGCCACCAAACGGGGACGCGAGGGGGCAGGAACATAAGAAGATTCAGGATAAGCCATCGGCGAACTTTTTTCCATTGGATGCGCGCCATTGGATGACGGCCTTTGGATGAGCCGCCTGGGCGAACTCGCCTCAATCTTAAAATGCGCGTGCCCTGAATGAACCGGGAGTCGATGATCGTAATTCGACCGGTCAAACCACGGCGGTTGAAGATGGTGATTGAAAGGAATGGAAGAGCGAATTAAACTCTGAATTGAGAATATGGAAAAAGCAAAGAAGATGGCAATTCGGGCCGTGGTTCTGACGATCAGTGACTCCGCCTCACGCGGCGAGCGGGAGGATCTTTCGGGGCCGGCGGTGGTCGAGGAGCTGGGCAAGCTTGGGGCAGTGATCGTCGGGACAATGATCCTCGCCGACATCGAAGGAGAGATTGCCCGGCAGTTACGCCACTATGCCGACAGCGGCGAGGTCGACCTGGTCGTCACGGCGGGCGGGACCGGTTTTGCCGGGCGCGATGTGACTCCGGAGGCCACCCGCCAGGTCATCGAACGGGAAGCGCCCGGGCTGGCCGAGCTGATGCGCGCCGAAAGTCTGCGCATCACCCCGCTGGCCGCGCTCTCGCGTTCGGTCTGCGGAATTCGCGGGCGCACGCTGATCGTCAATCTCCCGGGCAGTGTGCGCGGCGCGAGGGAGAATCTTCAGGCGATCGCGCGACTTCTGCCTCACGCCATCTCTCTGCTGCGCGAATAGACGGAGAGGTATTCAGCCACCAAACGACCGGAAAGGATCGCACCAATGAGAAGATCTTTCATCCAGCAAATTTTGAGCCTCCTGCTTCTGGCCGGACTGACGGGAACCGCTCTGGGGTTCCAGAATCCCTATGACAAGTTTCGCAATCGGGAGTACAACAATGCGGGCTACCTCTCCGAGGAGGACGAGCTGAAGCTCGCCGAGGAGGTCCACGGCCAGATTACCAAGGAGGTCAAGCTGATTCAAAATCAGCCGGTCAACACCTACATCACCAATCTTGGCAACCGGCTGGCCCGCAAGTCGGAGCGGCCGAACATCCCCTGGCGGTTCTATGTCGTCAATGACAAGTCGGTCAATGCCTTCGCGACGCTCGGTGGACGGGTCTACATTCACACGGGATTGATCGCCGCGACGACGACCGAGGCCCAGCTGGCCAGCGTGATGGGGCATGAGATTGGCCACATCGTCGGTCGGCACGGACTGGAGAATGTCAAACGTGCCCAGAAGATTGGGATCGGTGCGGCGGCGGCCTCGATTCTGGGGGCGATCCTGGGTGGGACGGTCGGGTCGATCATCGATCTGGCTGGCAACCTGATTGCCGGTGGCTACCTCATGAAACACAGTCGGGACGCCGAACGTGAAGCCGATTTTCTTGGCCTCTACAATCTCGATCATGCGAGCTACAACACCACCGAGATGATCGCCATGTTCGAGATTCTGAACAATCTGAGCAGAAACCAACCGAACTCGCTTGGTTCGATCCTCGCCAGCCACCCGGCTCCAGCGGAGCGGGCGCAGAATACCGCCCGTGAGATCGAAGAGCACCTCGGACGCGGCAGCGGGGGAAGAAGAGTCACCTCATCAAATGAGTTCGAGCAGATCCGTGCCGGGATTGTTGGAGGGGCTGGTCGAACGACGCGCCGGGCCCGGCCACGCTTTTGAGCACGCGACACGGCATCACCCGGCGGCTTATTCCGGGACTCCTGCTCGGGCTGATCCTCACTCCCGGTCTTCGCTGGCCAGCAAGCGGGTGGGGGCCTGGCGCGGCGGGGGTTGTGA